>CAYMKT010000012.1:0-8464 GCA_964391065.1 uncultured Terrimonas sp.
ACGGTAATTTTAATATTCTCCTTCTCCCCCTCCGTCATAAAAATTTCATGCCCTGCGGCTTCTGCCACCGTAGCTTCATCCGTAAAAGCTTCGTTATATGGCTGCTCAAACGCCGATAAAATAATATTACTCATAAAAGTCTGGGGTGTTTGAACGGCAAGCAACTTGCTGCGGTCCAGCGCCTGGGTTGCATTTCCTTCCACCATTCTTATACTGTCGGTAACGGCCACCACGGGAATAGCATTCCCCTTTTCAACAGCCGTTTCATAACAACGCTTTATAAGGTTTTCGCTCACAAGACATCTCACGCCATCATGCACAAAAACAACCGAAGGTTCCTTAATCTTTTTTAACGCATTTTGTACGGAATGAAATCGTGTGGCGCCGCCTGTTACAACCTCAATCCGGGAGGGATCTGTTGCCCGGAGCAAAATTTCTCCGCCTTCACTTTTATAATTTTCAGGTAACACCACTATGACCTGTACATCGCTGTAGGCTTTTAAAAAAACCTGTACCGTATGCAACAGCAATGGTTTACCGTTCAATAACATAAACTGTTTTGGAACAGCGCCACCCATTCTGGTTCCACTTCCTGCTGCTACAACTACCGCATACTTTTTCATACTGCAATTTCAGGAAAAATTGGAGATTATTAATGATAAGACTGATCAATAACATTTGCAATGTGCAGTTGAAACAGGATTTGTAAATTGCAATATGTCCAGAAAAATAACATATATCCTGATTTGTGTGTTGTTCGCCTGCCGAACATCCACGGTTAAACAGCAGCAGGAAATCCTTGCATTAAGGGAAATGAATGAACTGGTAACAGTTGAGTACGTAGTGAACAAAATAATTAAGGCCAGTGACGACAATACCTGGTATAAAATTGGCGACCGGAAAATACTGATGACCTGCGAGGCCACTTTGAAAGCCGGTATAGATTTCTCTGCTATTAGCGCCGGTCATATACAGTTGAATAAAAAGGAGGTTACCCTAACATTGCCGCACGCTACATTATTTTCTATTAGCATAAAGCCGGAAAACCTAAAAGTAGCCTATGAAGAGGTTGGGTCATTCAGAGATAATTTTTCAACCCGGGAAAAAGACTTGCTGGCAACCCAGGCTCAGCAGCAAATCCAGGATAGTGCCGATTCTTTAGGCATATTGCAAACAGCCGAAACAAATGCCAGCTTGTTTGTAAGCCAATTTTTAAGGAATATGGGTTACGAAAAAGTGATTGTTCAGTTTGAAAATGCCCCTGTTAAACTCCATTGATCATGAGAAAAGGTTGGATAAAGTACATCGTACTCCTTATTGCCATTATTGTTGCCATTTTATTTTTTCCAAACAAATGGTTTCCCTCTTTAATGAATATTTTTAAACAACAACCTGTGATCATTGAAAATACACCCATTCTCATTAAAGAGATTAACGAACTGGCTCAACTATGCACCATTACAGCATTTGATGAAGTGGTAGCTGATTCTGTGGTGATAAGAATGAAATCAGGAATAGAAACGCTCATCCCCGACTTCTCAGGTTTCGGCACTTCACCCGTCACCGGAAAGCGCATCGTGATTATCGGGAAGGGTAAAGTGGTTGCAGGTGTTGACCTTAAAAATCTAAACGCGCAATCTGTCTTCGTTCAGGGCGATTCTGTTGCGTTGGCGCTTCCCCGGGCAATGGTACTGGACGCTATCATGAACCCATCCGACTTTGACACTTTTATTGAAACTGGCGACTGGAGCAACGAAGCCGTAACCGCTGTTAAAATAAAAGCAAGAAAAAAAATGATTGAACGGGCCATGCAACAGGGCATATTGGAAAAAGCCAATAGCCGTAGCGTAATGCTACTTGAAAATTTTTTAAGGGGACTGGGATTTAAGAAAGTAGTGGTAAAAACAACAGGTTAAACTTCTGCCTGGTGTTGCGTTAGGTATATTAACCCGGTTTGTTCCAGAACTGTTCTTTTGGGGATACCATTTTCGACTTTCCATTTAATAAGACGGATGACGCCATCTTCAATTTCTATTCCGGTAATATCGCCATCAACAAAACAGCAACAACCCGTATTAAAATAGGTAGGAAGCAGATGCAGGTAGTCATCTGATACATGGTCATGTTCCTGCCGGCGAAAAGCAATGTCCTCCTGCAATTTCTTTATAGCATCGCCGTCATCCTTCTGCCTTGCCAGCAGCAACTGTTTGTATAATCTTTCCAAGTGCGTCATTGACTCAAACACCGGCTGATGGGTATGCCCCGTAATCAACACAAGGTCTTTCTGCCTTGAACTCCATTCATACATAAACTGGTTATGCTCTGTTTTAAGGATGTCGTTAAAGGCCGGGGTGTTGATGCTGAGATTCAAATAGGATTGCAATGGCGCCCATATTTTTGCTACAAACCATGCACTGAATTTATTCCCATCACTTTGTCCGTCGCCCTGGTGTCCATGGGTAAGAAAGATATCGAGCATTTTTTGACCCGTATCATATTTGAGCAATACCGCTTCATAGGTGTTTACCGCTTCCCCGTAAATACCAAGCAGTTGCAGGGGAGCGAACGGATCGTTATTCCAGAAAATATCATGGTTACCAAAAACTTTTACCAGCGCTTTCCTCTTTTGAAAACGCTTTTCCATTTGAAATGAAGCGTGGTTATTCTTCCTTACTGTAAACAGGTTAAATTTCCAGAGCTCTTCACTATCTCCCAGTATAATCAACGTGTAATTTTGCTGATTGTAGTGATCCAATGCGGCCACGTAATTTTGTTCTGCAGGTGCAAAATCATCTGAACCCTTTTTATTCCCCTTATGCAGGTCAGAAAAAATAATGATTTTGCCGTGGGCGGCGTCAAGGTTGAGAACAAGTCCCTTTTTCCCCGGCTTGTCTTTGATGTGCGCATAGAGCTTTGTAAGCGCATCGTGCACTTTACCTCTGTCAGGGCGCGATGAATACCTGTTGGCCAACTGTACAACCGGCTTGGTAAGTATGCGCTGCAAAATGGTACGTATGCTCATGTGAACAAAAAGCAATAGTACAAATTTTACAGCACCTCAAACGTCAAGGGATGTGAAAGCCACCGGGCTGTTTTTATGCCATGCAGAAACGGGCCGGTGATTTTAGCCTATCTTAGAGGCTGCCGTTTCTTTTGGCAAAAAGATTATTCAACGATTAAACCAACGATTATGTACCTGGGAAAAAAGACCCTATTGCTGATATTATGTTGTTCGGGCTATTGCGCAATTTTCGCGCAAAAAAAGTCACAAACGGTCGACATTTGTGTGTATGGTGGCACATCGGCCGGAGTAATAGCCGCCTACACCGCAAAGCAATCCGGCAAGTCTGTTTTATTAATTGAACCCGGAAAGCACCTTGGGGGCTTAACATCCGGTGGGTTGGGTTACACCGATATCGGAAATAAATATGCCATATCCGGAGTGTCGAGAGATTTTTACCGCCGGATTGGTAAACATTATGGAAAATTTGAGCAATGGATATTTGAACCGCATGTGGCTTCAAAAATATTTATGGAATATATTAATGAAGCAAAAGTTGATATCCTTTACGAATACGAGGTAAGCCATGTACAAAAACAAAGCGGCTATATCAGGCAAATCAGCCTTCAATCTACAAAAAACGCTAACCCGGCCGACAGCCTGGTGGTTAAGGCAAAGATGTTTATTGATTGTTCCTACGAAGGCGACCTGATGGCCAAGTCTGGCATTTCTTATATCGTGGGCCGCGAAGCCAATAGTGTGTACAACGAAACTTATAACGGCGTGCAGCTTCGGGAAAAGCACCAGTTTCCCGACAGTATAAATCCTTATGTAATTGCCGGTAAGCCAGAAAGTGGATTGCTGTGGGGCATCAGTGATGGGCTACTATCCGTCCGCGGAGAAGGGGACAACAAGGTGCAAACCTACAACTACAGGCTATGCCTCACTAATGAACCAAATAACAGGATACCCATTTCGCTTCCCCACGACTATAACCCTTCCAGGTATGAATTGCTGTTACGGGTGATTGAAAAAACCAAGCCGCAAAACCTAAGTCCCCATCTGAAGATTGATCTCATGCCTAATCATAAAACAGATATCAATAATAACGGCCCGTTTTCAACGGATATGATCGGCATGAACTATACCTATCCGGAAGCCAGCTTTGCGGAAAGAAGGAAGATTGAAAAAATGCATGAAGATTATACAAAAGGGCTATTGTATTTTTTAGGTAACGATGAGCGGGTGCCCGAACATTTGCGTAATGAAATGCTGCAATGGGGATATCCGCGGGATGAATACACAAACAACGGCAATTGGACCCCACAATTATATGTAAGGGAGGCCAGGAGAATGAAGGGCGCGTATGTTATGACGCAGGCCAATTGCGAAGGAGCCCGAACTGTGGCTGATGGCATTGCAATGGCCGCTTATACCATGGATTCGCACAATTGTCAGCGCATAGTAGTAAACGACATGGTAAAAAACGAAGGGGATGTGCAGATTGGAGGCTTCGGTCCTTATCCGATTGCTTACCGTTCTATTATACCACAGGAGAAAGAATGCAAGAACCTGCTGGTGCCTGTTTGCTTATCTGCCAGCCATATCGCCTATGGCTCTATACGCATGGAACCAGTGTTCATGGTACTTGCCCAATCTGCTGCGGTGGCGGCATCTGAAGCGATCAATTCAAAAAAAAGCGTTCAGGAAGTTGATATAAAAAAAGTGCAGCAATTATTGCGTACCAACCCTTTGGTAAATGGCAGCACCCCTGAAATATTAGTGGATAACAGTGATACGGCGCATGTAGTGGTTAATGGCAAATGGAATGTAGAAAAGCGTGGAGTTTATGGGCCAACCAAATTTACCGATAACGAGGCTGGCGTCATCAAGTCGGTTCGCTTTATACCTACCGTTGAAAAACCAGGAAAATATCATGTTTATTCTTATATAGGTAAAGTTGAAAACGCTTCATCAACTACCCAGTATAAAATTTTTGATGGGAAAAACCTGCAATCTCTTTCCATTGCGGATGCTGACCTGAACGTGGAGGGGCAAACCTCCGGCGAATGGGTTAGTCTGGGAATTTATACTTTAGCTGCCGGCAAAACGGGATACGTGGAAATAACGAATGAAAATGCAACCGGAATGGTAATAGCCGATGCTATTTTGTTCATTCCGGAGCAGGCAACTTTGAACAATAAAAAGTAAGGTGAAAGATGAGAATGCAATGGCGTGTACAGCGCTTTTATTTATAATACTGATGTTTTTATGATGCAAAGAATAAAACCAGACGTAGATATTGTTAGCGATTTATTGAAGGCTGTTTTAGCAGCACAGCCGGAATCGTCATTTATTCAGAGCTTGCTTTACCAGTACCAGGAACGTGGGGGGTTGAGTAAAAAGCAACTGGAAGGTTTATATCACAAAGCCGCGAAAATACCATCCATTCCTGAAAACAAGCTTACCACTTTAGAAGCGATCATCAAGAAAAAGCCAACACGTTATAAATCTGCACTACCAGCGCCAGCACCGCTGTACTCCAAGGATGAAAACACCGGGAAGATGATTGACGCTATACTGGCAAAATACCCCCAGCATAAAAGGGTGCTTTTTTTAAAAGCGAAATACGACAATAACGAAACGCTGTCTGCAGTGGAAGTCACCGAATTGCAGAAATTCAATAAGATGCTGAAATAAGCAAAAAAAGCAGCCCATAGCCATTACCCGGAGCGTCCGGACTGTATTTTCGCAACGCAGAAGTTGCGCGATATCAGCCCATCTGCTCCTGCATCTTTCGCACCCGGTCTTCTAACTTTTCGGAAGTGAGGCTTTCGCGCATACTGTCTACCTTAATAGGGAAACAGAAAGGAGTGAGTTGTGCCGGAAAAGTGATCACAATTTCAGATTGCTGTATGCGCTCCAGCATATTTCGTAAACGCACTTCTTCCATTTGCTGATCCAGCACTTCGCGATACGATTGCTGCACCAGCAAATTCCCCTTATCGTATTCGTTAAACACTTTAAAAAGCAGGGAGGCGGATGATTGCAGGTGTCGTGCTTTTTTATGCTCCCCCGGAAATCCCTGGAAGATCAGTCCCCCGATAACGGCAATATCTCTGAATTTGCGCATCGCCATTTCTGTTGCATTTACGCTACGTTGTATATCATTCAATAAATTATCCGGAGAAAATAACTCGTACACATTCGCATCGTCTACCGGTATGGGCCGATCGCTCAGCAATTCAAATCCATAGTCGTTCATGGCAAATGAAAAGGTAATTGGGGTGATCTTACTAATACGCCAAGCCAGTATAGCGGCCATAGCTTCATGCACCAGCCTTCCTTCAAAAGGGAATACAAACAAATGAAACCCGTCTTTGGTTTCAATGTGCT
Source organism: uncultured Terrimonas sp. (assembly GCA_964391065.1). Taxonomy (GTDB): domain Bacteria; phylum Bacteroidota; class Bacteroidia; order Chitinophagales; family Chitinophagaceae; genus Agriterribacter. The sequence goes on from CAYMKT010000012.1 coordinate 6,398, forward strand.
CAATAAGCAGTTCATTATGTTTTGGCACATGCGATAACTGTTGCTGCAAATCAAATAACGGTTTTAAAATGTCTATTTCACTATCATCTCCTTTTGTTTTTTGCGTTTTGTTATTTGTATTTTTCCGGCCAGCCTTATTAAACTCTTCACGTAATTTTTTTCCGAGATTGGCGGAAAGTGGCATCCGTCCGCCCTGCCAACTGGGAACGATTGATTTTTTTGAGTTTGATTTTTTAACAATAGCCGTCATGTCTTTTATGCCTACCAATTCTACATTTCTGCCTGCCAGCGTAAACACAGACCCGGGATCCAACCGGGATATAAACCACTCTTCAATAACACCTATATAGCCGCCCGACATAAATTTCACTTTTAACATGGCTTCACTTACAATGGTACCAATATGCATGCGGTGGCGCATGGCTATTCGCCGGTTGGTAATACGGTACAGCCCGTTAATGATCTCCACTTTTTTGTATTCATCATATTGCTGCAGGGCTACTCCGCCCGCGGTGATGAATTGCAGCACCTGCAACCATCCATCGCGCGACATATCCTTATAACAATATGTTTTCAGCACCTCATGATATATGGTTTCCGGGTCAAAACCATCGGAAACGGCTAAGGTGCACAGGTACTGAATCAATACATCAAAACACAACAGCATGGGTTCACGGCTTTCAATAATATTTTCGGCAATGGCCGTTTTCAATGCAGAAGCCTCTACCAATTCGAGCGAATGGGTTGGCAAAAAATATATTTTACTAACGGCATCCGGCTGATGACCACTCCTGCCCGCCCGCTGTAAAAACCGGGCCACCCCTTTGGGAGAACCTACCTGTATTACCGTTTCTACCGGCCTAAAATCTACGCCGAGGTCTAAACTCGCTGTACATACCACCGCTTTTAAGATACCGCTGTGTAAGGCGTCTTCCACCCATCTTCTTAATTCAGGTTCTATACTTCCGTGATGCAATGCGATTGCTCCGGCCAAATCCGGCGCCGCATTCAGCAAGCCCTGGTACCATATTTCACTCATGCCCCTCGTGTTAATAAAAATCAGTGTTGTGCGGCTTGCATGGATGATTGGAATTACCTTCTGAATGAGTCTTAATCCAAGATGACCCGACCAGGGATATCTTTCGATCTCGTCAGGGAAAATGGATTCCACCTGTATATGCTTCCTCAACCGGGCAATTACCGTAACGCGATGATTAGATTCGGGAAGGGCGGCATGCAGCACTTCTCCCGCTTCCGCGAGATTACCAATGGTAGCTGAAATGCCCCAGATAAGAGGAACTGCTGATTGATGCGTATGCCTGGGTTGCAGCGACACTATTCTGCTGATGGCCAATTCCACCTGCACGCCTCTTTTAGTTCCAAGCAGTTCGTGCCATTCATCTACCACAAGTATTTTTAAAGAAGAAAAAAAAGCAGGATACTCTTTTTGTGCGAGCAGCAAATGAACGCTTTCCGGTGTAATGACGAGGATTTCAGGCGGCTTTTTTTTCTGTTGCTGGCGTTCCGCCACCGGTGTATCTCCGTTGCGTATGCCCACCCGCCAGGGTATGCCCAGTTCGGCTAATGCTTCTTCCATCGCCCTGGCGATATCTTTTCCCAGCGCCCGGAGGGGAGTAATCCAAAGCAATTGTAATTTTTGGGGAGACTGGCTTTTATAATCGTCCGGGTGATGATTGATGAAGTCAATTAAAGCGCCAAAAAAAACCGAGAAGGTTTTGCCAAAGCCCGTTGGTGCATTTACCAGTCCACTTTTACCATCTATAATATGCTGCCATGTCTCTTCCTGAAATGCGAAGGGTTTCCATTCTTTTTGGGCTAACCATTTTTGTATGATTTTATATCCTGCTGACTGACGTAACTGCATTGGAGAATGTAAATTACAGAAATTGCCAGCTTGTTCTCAGGAACTGTTGGTTTATTGTTTCTCGTTTCTGGTTTGGGTCTTTCTCTCCTTCGCATTTCGAATTTTCCCTTTTCGAACTTATTGCCCTATTCCTTCTAGCCTGCACAGGAATGCATATTGCAGGGCGATATCTTTAAGATAAT
>CAYMKT010000012.1:8564-21612 GCA_964391065.1 uncultured Terrimonas sp.
ATTCCTTCTAGCCTGCACAGGAATGCATATTGCAGGGCGATATCTTTAAGATAATCGAAACGGCCCGAAGCGCCGCCATGACCAAAATCCATATTGGTATGCAGCAGCAGTATATTATCATCTGTTTTCATTGCCCTTAGTTTGGCTACCCATTTTGCCGGTTCAAAATATTGTACCTGGCTATCGTGCAGCCCGGTGGTCACCAATATATTCGGGTAATCCTTCCGTTCTACATTTTCGTAAGGCGAATACGATTTCATATAGTCATAGGCCTCCTTGTTTGCGGGGTTGCCCCACTCGTCGTATTCATTGGTGGTTAACGGAATGCTGGCATCGAGCATGGTATTCACCACATCCACAAAGGGTACCTGTGCTATTACGCCATGCCATAAACCGGGCGCCATGTTTAACACAGCACCCATCAATAAACCACCTGCACTTCCACCCTGTGCATATAAATGCGCACGGGAAGTGAATTTTTCTTTTATCAAATATTCGCCGCAATCAACGAAATCAGTAAAGCTATTTTTCTTCTTCATCATTTTTCCATCTTCATACCATTGCCTGCCCATTTCCTGCCCACCCCGTATATGCGCGATAACAAAAACAAAACCCCGATCCAGCAAACTCAGCCGGCTGCTATTAAAAGAGGCATTTGTGCTGATGCCATAAGAGCCATACGCATATAATAACAGCGGTGCGGTGCCATCCTTTGTAAATCCTTTTTTGTACGCCACAGAAAGAGGAATTGAGGTTCCGTCTTTTGCAGTAGCATACAACCTTTCAGTAACATAATTTTCGGCACTATACCCGCCAACCACTTCCTGTTGCTTCATCAATTTCTTTTCCCGCGTGTTCATATCATAATCGTAAGTAGAATTGGGCGTAACCAGGGATGTATAATTATACCGCAGTGATGAACTGGCAAACTCGGGATTGGCGCCCACAAACGCATTGTAAGCAGGCTCTCCAAAGTCGATATAATGCTCTTGGCCAGATGAAATGTTCCGGATGCGCAATTGAATCAGCCCATTTTTGCGTTCGGTGATTACGAGATAATCTTTAAATACATCAATTCCCTCGAGTAACACATCAGTACGGTGCGGTATCACTTCTTTCCAGGCACTACTATCTGTTTTATTTAATGGACATTCCATTAAGCGGAAATTTTTTGCATCGCGATTGGTAACGATGTAAAATCTCCCGCCAAGATCGTCCACACTATATAACACCTCTTTCATCCGGGGTGCAAAAACGGTAAAGGCTGCACCGGGATCATCGGATTGAATAAACCGAAGCTCATTGGAAAGCGTGCTTTCCGATGCAATGAAAATAAATTTTCCGGATTTTGTTCTTCCCACACCAATATAATTCGTGGGGTCTTTTTCTTCATATACCGTTATGTCCTGCGATTCGGGAGTATGCAACACATGCCGTTTTATTTTTTCGGTAAGCAGGGTTTTGGGATTGTTGAATGTATAAAATAGTGTTGTATTATCGCTGGCCCATACAGAACCCTCACTGGTTCCATGTATAGCATCTTCCAATAATTCACCCGTTTCCAGGTTTTTTATATAGATGATGTATTGGCGGCGCGATAAAGTATCAACACTAAAAGCCAGTAACTTATTGTCGTCACTCACATTGAACCCCGTTGCGGCGTAATAAGGATGACCTATAGCCAATTCATCCACATCGAGTAAAATTTCCTCAGGTGCATCCAGTTTTCCTTTTTTGCGGCAGTATTTATAATACTGCTTTCCGTCTTCTGAACGTGTATAATAATAATAGCCATTCTTAAAAACCGGAACGGATTCATCTTTCTCTTTGATCCGGCCTTTCATCTCCTGGTATAATTTTTCCCGAAAAGCTTTTGACCCGGCCATCATTGTATCGAGGTAACTATTTTCCTGCTCCAGGTAATCCACCACCCGCGAACTATCGGGGCCTTTCTTAAAATAGTCAATCATCCAGTTGTAGGGATCGGCTACGGTATCACCGTGTAAAATTCGCTGATGATCCTTTAGTTCAGCTATGGGCGGGGTAACGTTTTGTGGCCACATATGGGCTTCATTTACTTTTTTAGTTGGTGCATTGCATGAACACATAAAAAATAATACAGTGATCAGTATTGAAAAATATTTTGTCATAAACAATTCTGCTTAAATATGTACAGTGGGCTGAAAAAAACTTTTCGAAAATGCTTAAAAAGTACGTGGAAAGAGGTAGTTCATAAAACTCAGCTAACAGATGGTCAATGGAAAGTTGTATGGGTTGATTGACTTAATTTGTCTTTCATCACTTCTCTAACCTTATCTGCGATCGCCGGAGCATCATAGCCGCATTCTTTCTGCAGTTCTTTAAGCGTTCCCTGTTCTATCACGGTATCCGGGATTCCCATGACGATCACTTCGGCTTTATATTGATGGGCCGCCGCAAATTCCAGCACGGCGCTTCCAAAGCCGCCCTGAACAGCGCCATCCTCTACTGTAATTACTTTATCGAATTTACGGAACACTTCATGCAGTAATTGTTCATCCAATGGTTTGGCAAAGCGCATATCGTAATGTGCGGGCGACAGGCCTTCTGTTCTTAGCTCGCGTATGGCTGCCGCTGCAAAGTTGCCCGGGTGACCAAAAGATAATATTGCGATATCCTGTCCGTCTCTCAATTTCCGTCCAGTCCCGATTTCTATTTTTTTCATCTCCGTTCTCCATTCCGGCATTACACCTTCGCCCCTTGGATAACGGATTACAAAGGGAGAGGTGGTGCTGTCCAACTGTGCAGTATACATCAGGTTTCTCAACTCACTTTCATTCATCGGCGCACTCACAATCATATTCGGGATGCAGCGCATATAAGCGACATCGTACGCCCCATGATGTGTAGCGCCATCTTCACCCACCAGCCCCGCACGATCTAAACAAAAAATCACCGGCAGATTTTGAATAGCCACGTCGTGCACCACCTGGTCGTATGCCCTTTGCATAAAGGACGAATAAATATTACAAAACACTTTCATGCCCTGGGTAGCCATACCGGCACTTAGCGTTACGGCATGCTGCTCACAAATGCCCACATCAAAAGCCCGGTTGGGCATCCTTTCCATCATAAACTTTAACGACGATCCTGATGGCATCGCAGGCGTAACGCCTAAAATTTTACTATTTTTTTCTGCCAACTCTATAATGGTATGCCCGAAAACATCCTGGTACTTAGGTGGCTGGGGAAGATCAAATTTTTTCTTATATATCTCGCCTGTTATCTTATCGAACAGGCCGGGCGCATGCCATTTGGTTTGATCTTTTTCTGCCAGTGTATATCCTTTGCCTTTAACGGTAAGGATATGCAATAATTTTGGCCCGGGGATTTTTTTCAAATCCTGTAAAACATCTACCAGTTTGGTAATATTGTGCCCATCGATAGGACCAAAATAACGAAGGTTCAGCGCCTCAAAAAGATTGCTGCTTTTGCTTACAAATCCTTTGATACTATGCTCAAGCTTACTGGCCATTTCCCGGGTAAAGCGCTTTCCCACCGGCAATTTGCCCAGCGCTTTCCAAATATCGTCTTTGAGTTTATTGTAAGTCTGAGAAGTAGTGATATCCGTCAGGTATTCTTTTAAGGCGCCCACGTTTTGATCAATACTCATACAATTGTCGTTGAGAATAATCAACGTGTCCGCATCGGCAACGCCCGCATGATTCATCCCTTCAAAGGCCAGTCCTGCGGTCATGGCGCCATCTCCAATCACCGCAACCGATTTTCTATCTTCACCCTTGTATTTGGCGGCCATAGCCATCCCCAGAGCCGCCGAAATAGAGGTAGAGGAATGACCCACACCAAAGCTATCGTACTCACTTTCGGCCCGCCGCGGAAATCCGCTTAAGCCCTTATATTTTCGATTGGTAAAAAAATGATCTCTTCTGCCCGTTAAAATTTTGTGCCCATAGGCCTGGTGGCCTACATCCCAAACCAACTGGTCGTATGGCGTGTTGAATACATAATGCAGAGCTACCGAAAGTTCAACAACGCCAAGACTTGCTCCAAAATGGCCGCCATGAACGCTTACCACATCAATAATGTATTGACGCAACTCATCGCACACCTGGTGCAATTGCTCCTTACTTAGCTTTTTTAGATCGTTTGGGCTGTTAATCTGTTGCAACAGCGTTCCCGGCGTAATTTCCATGGAAACAAGTTAAATCAGCAACAAAAATAAGGTTTAAAACGCTTTTAGATAAAGTATTTGCCATCCCGCTTTCCCCGGCAAAAACGGTTTAAAATGACTACTGTTCATATTAACGCCGTTAACCCGCATTTTTAGCCATTAATAATACAATATTTCCCCCAGGAGGCAGAAATGTTTAGTTTTGACCATGCTATCTAAAATATCAAGATACTGGTGGTGCCAGATTTTCGGGTGGGGGATGTTTGCGCTCATTAACATATTTTTTGCCTATACCTATGACAAAGTAATATCCGAAAAATTAATCATACGTTTACTCGTTGCATTATCAATAGGAATACCTATTACCCATTTGCTACGCAGTGTTATCATTAAACGAAATTGGCTGGTATTGCCCATTGAAAGGCTGGTTCCGCGCCTTTTTATAAGCATTATTATAACGAGCTTTATTTACACGCTCACTTTACTTTTCCTTTTTGAATTATTCAGCCTGTCGGAGGTTGACCCCAGTAAGAAGGTAGCATTTATTAACAAACTGATTATCCGCACTTTTGATAGCAGCCTTATCTTAATGGTTTGGGTGTTGATTTATTACGTGTATCATTTTTTTCAAAAGAATAAGAAACAGGAGGTGGATACTTTTCGGTTGCAGTCGCTGGTAAAAGAGCTGGAATTAAAAACCATCAAATCACATATCAATCCACATTTTATTTTCAACTCGCTGAACAGCATCAGGGCGTTGGTAGATGAAAACCCTGAGCGGGCCAGGCGCGCTATAACGGAACTAAGCAATATCCTCCGGAGCAGCATGCAAACCGAAAAATTGGAAACCGTGCCGCTGGAGCAGGAGTTGAATATAGTAAAAGATTATTTAGCGCTGGAACAAATGCGTTTTGAGGAAAGGCTGAAAGTTCAGTTTAATATTGATGAAGAAACGCTCGATCAGCCCATACCACCGATGATGCTCCAAACCCTTGCCGAAAACGCTATTAAGCATGGTATAAGTAAGCAGGTGACTGGAGGAACGGTAACGATAATCTCCGATTTTGTAAACGACCATCATGAATTGATTGTGCGCAACAGCGGCGTGTTGAATGGGCATGCTGGTCATACTGGATTCGGACTTCAAAGTACGCAGGATCGCTTAAATCTTTTATTCGGCACGAAGGCAACATTTGAAATTAAAGACATACCAGGTAACCTGGTGGAGGCGAAAGTGATAATGCCGGTTAATAACAGGTAAACTAAACGCTAAATTACAGGTCATGACAAAAAAAGCCATTATTATTGATGATGAACGCCTGGCAAGAACGGAGCTGAAAAAACTATTGATGGATCATCCGGAAATTGAAGTGATAGCCGAAGCCGCCAATGCCAATGAAGGTATTGAAAAGATAGAACACATGGCGCCGGATCTGGTTTTTCTCGATATACAAATGCCTGGTAAAACCGGTTTTGATTTGTTAACGGAACTGGACAAAATACCCCAGGTGATCTTTACCACCGCCTACGATGAGTATGCTTTAAAAGCGTTTGAAGTAAATGCCCTTGATTATTTGCTAAAACCGGTTGAGCCCAAACGGCTGGCTGATGCCCTTCATAAACTGGCGTACGCGGAGGAAAAGGAATCTGCTATCGAATCGTCACATGGCTCATTGGCCGTGAACAGGGGCATCTTAGGCGAGAACGACCAGGTGTTTGTAAAAGACGGGGAAAGATGCTGGTTTGTGAAATTAAATGAAATTCGTTTGTTTGAAAGTGTGGGCAATTACGCCAAAGTTTTTTTCAGCACCCACAAGCCCCTCATATTAAAATCCCTGAACGCGCTCGAAGAGCGACTGGATGAGAAAGTTTTTTTTCGCGCCAACCGGAAACATATTGTCAACTTGCGCATGATAGAAAGGGTAGAGCCTTATTTTAATGGCGGCTTATTGCTTGAAATTAAAGGAGGCGAAAAAATAGAGGTAAGCCGCAGACAGGCAGTGAAATTTAAGGAGATGATGAGTTTGTAGCAGCGTTAGTGGTTGATCGTTTTTAGTTTATCGTTGGATTTCTTTTCGAAGTCTAAGCTTATTACTCATCAGTTTTTCCTCAGGCATGTTCCGGCAAAAAATCAGCAACAGATAAATTTACCTCTCCTTTATTCATCAATTCATAAACAGTAACCATCGTTTCATGATAGGTTTGTTTCGAATCAATCTCATATTTCATACTCATTATTTTTATACGTTACCTCACCGGCTTTAATCTTATCCTATTCCTGATGTGTTCCTATAAAAAGAATAAATACCGTTCTTACCTTAAAAGATAAAATTGTTTTGAATGCTTTGAGCCTTATGGCTAAATTGGGAACTAAACAGTTCCGGAATATGAAGCATATTTATCTATCTCTAATGCTGGTATTAGCGATTCTTTACGTTTCAGCACAAAAGATTGACAGGATCATTACCGTTAAAAAAGTCAGTAAAATAGAAAAAACCTTATCGGCTGATGATATGGAGGGACGCGCTGTATTTACACCGGGTATTGACAAGGCAGCAGCATATATCGCAAAAGCATTTAAGGAAGCAGGATTGCAGGCTCCGCCTGCCTCAACAAATTTTTTCCAGGAATTTGAATTGGCGGAAGCCACACAAACAGCCGTGAGCGGCAATGCCGACGGTAATGCCATAAACGAATCCAATATTATAGTGCTTACCACAAAGGAAACATTAACTGTAAACGGGCAATCAGGATACGAAACAGGAACGATTGGCGCCAGCGATCGCCTGTTCAACAAAGCATACGGTTATATCAATTCCGGGAAAAGTTATATAGTATGGGTTGACACAGCCCATTCGAAAAGCTTTGGCAACCTGCTCCGGTTTAAGCGCGAGAGTTTTAAATCAGACAAGAGCATCCTGTTTGTGCTGACCGGAAAAATACCCGCTACTTATTCTTTTTCTGCCCAGCATACGATCTCCGAAAAAAAGCTGAAGAATGTAGTTGGCATTCTTCCCGGGAAAAGCCTGCCTGCCGGACAGGCGGACAGGAAAGATGAATATGTAATTTTTTCGGCGCATTACGATCACCTGGGCATTGGCGAAGCAGATAAAAACGGCGATAGCATTTTCAACGGCGCCAATGATGATGCAGCAGGCACTACTGCCGTAATGATGCTCTCCAGGTATTTTTCGAAAATCAAAAATAACGAACGTACCATTGTATTTGCGGCCTTTACTGCCGAAGAGATCGGCGGGTTCGGATCGCAGTACTTCAGCAAACAGTTTGATCCTGAAAAGGTAGTAGCCATGTTCAACATTGAAATGATCGGCACCGACAGCAAGTGGGGAAAAAACTCAGCTTATATAACAGGTTACGAAAAAACGGATATGGGGAAGATACTGGAGAAAAACTTAGAAGGCACGGATTTTACATTTTATCCCGACCCCTACCCCGATCAGCAATTATTTTACCGCTCTGATAATGCTACGCTTGCCAGGCTGGGCGTTCCGGCACATACCATCTCCACTTCAAAAATGGATAGTGAACCTTATTATCATACACAGGATGACGAAATGGGAACACTTGACCTGAAGAATATGACGGAGATCATTAAAGCGATAGCGCTAAGCTCAGCAAGCATTATAAACGGAACCGATTCGCCTTCGCGGGTAGATACCACACAATTAAGGTAATTGCATTGATGAATGCGGAAGCTAAATTATTGGCAATTATCTCAGGGCTTTGAGAAAACCATTTAAAGCCGGTTATTTTAGTAGTGAATGTATTTGTTAATAACGCACCTGACGCAAAGGCACCAGAACAATCTTCCTCATATCCAGTAAAGCCTGCTTAGGATCAAATTCTTTATACGGCTTGAATGTAATTTTTTGTTTCCCCGGGCGCAACCCTATCGTTCCTATTTTTTCCGATACAAAGGTTTCCCACGAACCGCTTTTCCCAACATCACCAATGATCTTGTCCTTATTGCTTTCCAATACAAATGTTTTGCCGGAGTCTTCATCAGATACCGACCATTCCAATATTACGGAATACAGCGTTGCTTCTCCGGGAGCTATTTCCCACTCTATTTTGTCTTTGCTCCCGAACCAACCAAATGCTTTCCATTCCGGCATGTATTGTATACCCTGACCAATTCCTTTACCTTTTTCTGCAGTTAATTCAAGTACCCCTGCTTCATCAGGTACAATCAATGAAGGCCGGTTTACGGATGCCCGGTCTGCGGATATTTTATTTCTCAAATTCCCCTGCAAATAATTCAATACTCCTTCAACAACATCTGCTTCTGCTGTTGTGGTATAGGGAGATACGGTTTCTACCTCATAACCGCCATGTTTAAATTCATCAGCCGTTGGCAGATAACCCAGCCACCCGTTCGTGTATCCGTAATAGAAAGTGTAAGGGTAGGGAGATTTGTCCCGGATTTCATTCGATATTTCACAAAACAATTCAACCGGGAGGCTCCAAATTGCTATATCATGATTGATTTTCAAAAATCGGACCGGCAGTTTAACCAGGTTTTTTCCATCTTCTGTGCTTCGGCTATAGTTGCCCAAACCGGAAGGCCATCCCATGTTTTCTTTTCTTGGCGTTTCAATGACTTGTTTGCCTGCAAATAGCTGAACCTGGTGGGTGGTATATACAATAGATTTGTTGGCTTCCAGGATTTTATCTCCTAATAACACGCGGAACTGTGACAGGTGTGCTGACTGTGGATTAGGATAGGTACTATAGATAGGGGCGATATTCCCTGCCGCCCCGTTGATAAAAAGCATGGGCACCCCCAGTTTTTCTTCAACGTATTCAGCAACTATACCCGGTACATCGGCACTGATCAGAAGATTTGGTGAACCTAATGCAGTGCCATGTATGGCATAGTTTGATATCAGCACCAGGGGCGATCCGTCTTCTTTGTCTATTCGGATCAGCCCAATTTTTTTGTCTATCGCACCATCAGGATTCATTCCCAGCCCGGCTTTCCCGTTAACGTTCATTGCCCGCCTGTTGATATTGGCATTGGAATGTCCCCAGCCCACACCAAGTTTGGCTTTCACCAGTTGCTTTCTGGCCTGCTCAATTCCCTCAATTAATTTTTGTTCTACAAAAGAAGTATAGGTAGTATCAACAGGATGTTTATATCTTTCTCCCATAAATATTTCGGGCAATCCCGGTACACCAACTTCAGGTGCAGAATGAGTATGCGTAAGCGACCACCAAAAATTTTCAGGAGCAATGCCTGATTGTTGCTGCAACAGTGAGGCAACATGGTCATATTCCGATGGAGCAATTACACAGAGATCAGATGATACCAGGCAGAATTGAGTAAAACCATCATCCAGCACAACTATACGATGATATATCCGGTCGTGCACGCCGGTGGACTGGCGGGCATTATAGCCCAATAACATCTTTGGCTCCTTGGGTGTAATATCAATCTTCACCACTGCTGCACGAAAAATACCGGCATTATTCTGACTACGCAGATTGCCGAATGAATGTGCAAAACCTGAAGACATTGCGGAACAATACAAAATGGTCATTGCGATTATATACACAATGAATATGAGTTTGCATTTAGTTGCCGGCTGATGAACAAAGAAATGTACAGGCAATTTCATTTTTACTGTTTTAGTTTTTTGAGTTGTGAACCTGGAGTGAAAATGGATTTCTTATACATACAAATCACATTCAGGCTTTATTGCTTGTTCCTCTGATTCCTTATCAGATAATTTCTTCCGGCGTCCGTTGCGTGAAACGTTTACAATTAATGCTGCCTTAAAAAAGCAATCAGGTTGGCCATAGCTTCCTTGCTGATATTTTTTTCCAGTCCTACCGTCATGGCAGACACACTAAGTGATTGCAAAGATTTTATATCCTGCCGGCTGATTGTTTGTTCAAAGTTGCCAATATTTTTAATGGTGATTGCTGATGAAGTTTCTGCGGCAATAATTCCCTGCAATGATGCTCCATTGTTTAATGTGATCTCCCAAAGATCATATCCAGCCATAATGGAAAGATTGGGGTCCAGAATATTGGCAAGAATATCTTCCTTTTTCCAATTGTGAATAGTGCCAAGATCAGGCCCGAAGGCAATTCCATTTTGACCTTTTATCTGGTGACAAACGGCACAGCTTTGCATATACACTATTTTTCCCTTTTCCGGATCTCCGGGTAATTTGAGGGCAGCCTGATATTCTTTATTAATTTTTTTCGCTTCTTCTGCATTTTTAGTGAACAATGTTCTGGCTTGTTCGCGCAAACGACTATCCGCTACCTGCATCAACTGGATGCTGGTGATAAAGCTGACATTATTGGCAGGAATTTTGTTTTCCTCCATTGCCATAATTAACACTCTCATCCTCGCAGTATCATGCATGAATAACCGAATGGCAGCATCTCTTATCTCTTTAGTAAGTCCGGGCCACAGTTGCACCAAATGTTCGCTTACGGCAGTTGACGGGATGATGTTCAACACCCGGAGTGCGGCTAATTTTACTGCAGGTTGCTCCCGCGGTGTAAGCAAATCCTGGAGCATGGACTGGTAGTCCGATGGATTTCCAATGGTTAGAAAATCAATGGCATCTGCTCTTTTTGTATCAGAAACACCGGTATCCTTTGCTATAACAACCGCCTGGGATAGGGCAGCGTTACGCATAGCATCGCTTTCAATTTCTGAAGCAAGGATAAATTGTAACGCAGATTTCCTTAAACCATCTGAAGGGCTGTTAAAAAAAGTGTTGAGTAACAAATGCTGTTCAGCTTCACTGGTGGAAAGTTTGTTTTTCCGGTAACGAAGTCCCTCTGCCAGCCCTGTTAGCATTGCCACCTGCGATTCCTGTTCACCTGGAGTTCGTGCTGTAATAGCTTTTTTTATCAGACGATGAACTGTTGCCTCATCTTCTGTTGCCGCAATGATACCTGTTAGCCTTTGCACCATGGAAGCATAGGAAGGTGTGTTAGTCTTGTACTTTGCCAGCATCAGGTTAAGCAGCGCATTTGCATTTAATGAAGCAGCCGATAAAGCAGCAACCTGAAACCACTTGTTTTCCATATCCTGCAACAGCAGCCGGTTACGCGATTCAGACGCAGGTGCAGAGTTGATATATCCTAAAGTAAGCAGTAGTTGAAAACGAACCTTTATATCCTTATCATTTTGCAAAGCCAGCAATGATCTGGCTAATGCAGGATCATCTTTCAAATACAGTTCAGCTAATCTTATGGCGTTCTCTCTTATTCCTGAAACCGTATCTTTTAATGCAGTTTTAATAAGATCTGTATGCAGGGCGTTCATTCCTGCCAATGTCCACATCGCATGCAGCCTGCCCATTGCCGATTCATGATTTGAAGCCATTTTAGCGAGTGCCGGCACTGCATTTTTATCGGCCCTGTCCACCAGTAATCGTTGTGCATTGATGCGCCACCAGCCGTTGGTATTAGTCAATTCGTTTATTAATTCATCATTGGAAGCATCACCAAGCCGCAGTCCTTTCATCCAATCTGCCTTTTTTCCATTAACAGGGGTAATGCGGTAGATTCTTCCTTTGTCAATACCGTCATACAAACTTCCGGCGGCAATAGCCTCCTCCGACATCCATTCCGGAGATTCAATTACTCTTCTGTAATAATCCAGAATATACAAAGCGCCATCAGGACCCACATACATATTTACCGGACGCGACCAGGCATCGGTGGAGGAAAAAAATTCTTTATTGGGAAATACCCGGCTTGCCGTATAACTTAAGCCGGTGTCTTCTAACACATCAACATGCACCAGGTTACTTACGGGTTCGGCAATGAAGGTAGCATTGTGATAAGGTGGGGGAAAATCATCTGCCAGGTATGCAGTGAGTCCGCAGGCGGAGGTCATGGTTCCAATATCGGTAAATATTTGCCGGTCAGGATTAATCGTTGTCGGAAAAACTTCAGCGGCGGCTAAATGATCAGAGATGGAATGCACCGGATCTGTTGGCGGAAGCTGAGGATTACGTACAAGATATCGTTGAGCAATCATTTCCTGAAAGCCATGGTTGGAATTATTACAACCTAACCAGCGGCCCCATTTATCGAACACATGTCCAAACTGACAACGATTGGCCATCTCCTCTAATGTAAACTGGTCGGGACGAAAACGAACAGAACGTCCATTGGCATTTTGAGGCAACCTTACTACTTCCGGTCTCGATGGGTAATAAATTTCTGTTCCTTCATCGCCAAATGCATCAGCATAATCTCTTGATTTTACCGTTCCTTCATGCGCGGCATAAATCCAGTTATCGAGGCCGTACACAGGATTGTTTAAGTTATGCTGCGGATTGGTTAATGCGAAACCCGTGAGCAGCGTATCCATGATGTCGGCCTTACCGTCATTATCCGAATCTTCGAGGTAATAGATATTGGGAGAGTCGGTTACAATAAAACCTTTTTTCCATCGCAGAATACCTGTGGGCAACAGCAGTCCTTCTTTAAAAAGCGTTCGCTTATCCATCGTGCCGTCTCCGTTGGTATCTGTTAACATCACAATATTTCCGCTGCCGCTTTTGTCTAACGGATATCCGTGCATCTCCACTACAAACATGCGTCCATATTCATCTATCTCCATATCTACCGGTGAAGTGATCAATGGCTCGGCAGCAATCATTTCAATTTTAAATCCGTCGGCTACCTGCATGGTTGCCAGGGCATCTTCAGCCTTTACAGCACCGGATATTCCTCTTTGGGAAGATGGCTGATTACAGCTTATGGAAAAAAGCAAAGACGATACTAAAAAGTATTTAACCGGGGATTTGAAAAGATGAAGCATAGTATTGTTACAAAAGTTTAAATATCATTTGTGCATCCGCCTTCGGCGGACAGGTT
>CAYMKT010000012.1:21712-45898 GCA_964391065.1 uncultured Terrimonas sp.
TCATTATCTTTTTCGCTTATTCTTATCCGTTATCATGTGTGGCGTCTGCATATTTCCCTGTAAATAATCCACAACCGACTCTGTGAGATCACCGGCAGCAAGAGGAGTGAATGGAGACACTGTTTCCACCTCATAGCCTCCGTGTTTCCACTCCGCCTCTGCAGGCAGGTACCCAAACCACCCATTGGTATAGCCGAAATAAAAAGTATATGGAAAGGGAGAGCGGCTTCGCACATCGTTAGACACTTCACAAAACAACTCCAGCGGTGCGCTCCATATAGCAATATCCTTATTGATTTTTAAGAACCGTACCGGGAGGCGAACTAATGTATCGCCGGATTTGGTGGCAACGGAGTAGCTTTTCAAATCGGCCGGCCATACCAGGCCCGGTTTTACCGGGGTTTCTACAACAATTTCATGTGCCCGGAGTTGTACTTCATCAACCGGAAATTTGATTTTGCTGTTTGCCTCCAGTATTTTATCGCCCAATAATACCCGAAATTCTCCCAGGTGCCCCGCTGCCGCGTTTGGATATACGCTATAAATAGGAGCCAGGTTGCCTGCAGCACCATTGATAAAAAGCATAGGAGCGCCTATTTTCTCTTCCACGTAAGCGGCAACAACACCGGGAGCATCTCCGCTGATCTTCAGATTTTGTCCGCTCATAACGGTGCCGTGTATGGGATAATTGGCAATTAATGCCATCGGTGTGCCATCCGGATTATCAATACGCAGCAATCCGATCCGCCTGTCTACCGGCCCATCGGGATTCATACCCAGCGAAGCTTTGCCATTTACATCAATTGCTCTCCGGTTGATGTTAGCCTGCGAAAAGCCCCAGCCCACACTCAGCCGGGCATCGGAAAGCTTACTGCGTGCTTCACCTATCCCCTCAATCAGCTTCTGTTCTATCATTGCGGTATAGGCTGCATCTACCGTATGCTGTATCCGGTCGCCCATGTAAATGCCATATAATCCCGTTTCGCCAAACTCCGGTGCAGAATGGGTATGTGTAACAGTCCACCATACGTTTAACGGATTTATTCCGTACCGTTTATGCAGTAACGCAGCCACCTTATCATATTCTGACGGTGAATAAAGACATACATCGGAAGACACAATATAGAATTGAGTAGTACCATCGTCTAAAGCAAGAATCTTGTGATAAATATGATCCAGCACCCCTATAGATTTCCGCTCCTGATAACCCAACAGGTATTGGGAATCGGAAGGAGTAATATCTATTTTTACCACGGATGCTTTGAGTTGAGCGTAAGTATTGCATGGCAAAACCAATGCACTGCAGATGAATAAACAGCATACAGAAAAAGGCATACTCTTTTTCCATGCCCTGTAAAAAAAACTTTGGATTGACTTGCCGGTTGCTTTAAACTTATACATTAAGATTGCCATTTTAAGTAATGAAGACTGAACATCCTCTTTTATATCCAGCA
Organism: uncultured Terrimonas sp.; assembly: GCA_964391065.1. Classification (GTDB taxonomy): domain Bacteria; phylum Bacteroidota; class Bacteroidia; order Chitinophagales; family Chitinophagaceae; genus Agriterribacter. The sequence continues at coordinate 23,167 of CAYMKT010000012.1, forward strand.
TAAAAATGCATATTTGTTTAGCATTTTTTACGCATTTTCACAATATTCGTGCATTCGCGGCAATTTCTGGTCCTCCAATTCAGAATGGGAGGCGCAGGATGAATGTATATTCTATATATTGAATTGACTTTTCAGCAATAAAAATCCCGGTAAAAAAATTTTACCGGGACTTATTATTTAAGGGGGATATTATTACTTATTTATCCTAATGCTACTCTCTTAAAATCCACTACAGTCAATCCACCATCTATACTCTTCAGGTATTCGCCAACGGTTTTGCCACCATCTTTCACAAATGCCTGGGCGGTTAACGTATTTTCTTTAAAAAAAGCATTGAGCTTACCTTCCGCGATCTTATCAATCATGGCATCTGGTTTACCCGCCATCTTAGGATCGTTTTTGATCTGGTCGGTAACAATAGCCTTTTCACGCGCAACTATTTCAGGAGACACTACATCGGGACTCACGGCTACGGGGTTCATAGCTGCGATCTGCATCGCTACATCCTTTCCGGCTTCCGCTGCTTCCTTACTCAAACCAACCAATACACCTATGCGGTTTGCGCCATGAATGTAAGATGCTACATAAGGAGCTTCTAAACGTTCAAACTTGCTGATGCCGATTTTTTCACCAATGCTGGCTAATTTATCGTTTATCATGTCGGAAATCTTAGCCCCGTTAACAGAGACGCTACTCAATTCCTCAGCAGTTTTTACATTGTTTTCGATTGCCGCATCAGCAATACTTTGAGCAAAAGCTACGAAATCTGCATTCTTACTTACAAAATCAGTTTCACAACTAATACACACCGCAATACCGGTTTTTTGATCAGCAGTAGTTTGGGCAATTACCACACCTTCCTTTGCTTCACGGTCGCCACGCAGGGCAGCCACTTTTGCTCCTTTTTTCCGCAACCAGTCAATTGCTTCTTCAAAATCGCCATTGGTTTCGGTTAATGCTTTACGGCAATCCATCATCCCCGCACCGGTCATCTGCCGAAGTTTATTAATATCTGCTGCTGTAATTGTTATTGTTGACATATCAGGCAATAAATATTTTAATTGTTAGAAATAAAATGAGGCGCTTGGGCCTTTTTTCAACTAGCGACCGCCACCGGGACGTTTGCTGCCAGGTGCTGTGGTACGCCTTCTTGGAGCGCTGCCAGGTCCACCTGTTCTACCACCTCCGGGCCTGTTTCCTCCAGGACCACCAGGTCTGCTTCCGGGACCCCTGCCCGTTCTTTCTTTGTCGGTTCCACCTGCTTCATCAATATCCATTCGTGGTCCATGCTCCACTACTTCCTCTTCAGTTTCTTCTTCGGCTTTTTCGTTTTGACGTTCGGCCAATCCTTCCGCGATAGCAGCAGTGATATAATTAGTGATGATTGCGATTGATTTTGTAGCATCATCATTCGAGGGAATAGCAAAATCTACTTTGTTGGGATCGCAATTCGTATCTACCATACCAAAGGTAGAAACACCAAGACGTTTTGCTTCAGAAAGAGCGATGTGTTCGTGGCCAATATCTATGATAAATAAGGCGGCGGGCACACGGCCTAACTGGGCGATACCACCCAGCACTTTTTCCATCTTCTCTTTATCCCGGCTCAGTGTAAGCCTTTCTTTTTTGGTAATGCTGTCAAAAGTGCCGTCTGTAAGCATTTTTTCGATGCTCTGCATTTTTTTCACACTCTTGCGCACCGTATTAAAGTTGGTAAGCATACCACCCAGCCAGCGCTCAGTAACATAAGGCATATTCACCCGCTTTGCACAATCCGTAACAATTTCCTTAGCCTGCTTTTTGGTACCTACAAACATTATTTTTTTACCGCTTTTGGCAATGTTTTTTAATGCAGCGGCAGTTTCCTGCAGGTTCTCAACTGTTTTATTGAGATCAATAATATGAATGCCTTTCTTCTCAGCAAAGATGTAAGGCAGCATCTTTGGATTCCACTTCTTACGCAGGTGACCAAAATGAACACCGGCTTCGAGGAGTTGTTGCTGAAGGGAAGTATTATTTTCCATTTATCTGATTTGAAAATTTGAAAATATGCGAATCTGAAAAATCTTAACCATTTCCAATATTCCTTTGCAGGAAATAAGGGATTAACGTTTACTGAACTGGAAGCTCTTTCTTGCTTTTTTCTTACCGAACTTCTTACGCTCAACGCCTCTTGGATCACGCATAAGCAAACCGGCCGCTTTTAACGCAGGACGATAATCGGGGCTAACTTCAAGCAAGGCACGTGCAATGCCCAACTTTGCAGCTTCCGCCTGGCCTTTTACGCCACCACCCGTTGCATTAATTTTTATGTCGAACTTATCTAACGATTCAATGGTTTTTAAAGGCAGTTCAACCTTATTCTGAAGATATACCAGAGAAAAATATTGTTTGTAGTCTTTATCGTTTACAATGATCTTGCCGTCTCCCTTTGAGAGAAAAACACGGGTCACTGCTTCTTTACGACGACCAACGCCATTTTTTTGCTTTTCCATGTATTTTTAAGCTTTAGGCTATTAGCGAAACCGCTATTAGCAGTTTTACTAATTTAAAATTTCAATTCTTTTGGTTGTTGTGCAATATGCGGATGTTCAGCGCCGGTATACACAAATAACTTCTTATACATCTTCCGTCCTAAGCGGTTTTTAGGCAACATCCCTTTTATAGCTCTTTCTAAAACAACTTCGGGCCTGCGGCTGAGCAGGCTTCTTGCCGTTTCTTCTCTTTTACCACCAGGGTAGCCAGAAAAGTTGATATAGGTTTTATCATCCAGCTTGGTGCCGGTGAATTTTACCTTTTCTGCGTTAATAATCACAACAAAATCTCCGCAATCAACATGGGGAGTGTAGTAGGCCTTGTTTTTGCCGCGCAGCACCGCTGCGATCCGGGCACACATGCGACCAACGGTTTGATTGGTGCCGTCCACAACGTACCAGTTACGTTGTACGGTAGCCTCGTTCGCATGTTTGGTAGTGAAATGTAGTTTACTCATTATGATCTGTTTATCCTCCGTTTTTATAAAACAAGAGGTTGGTACCGTCGCCATCCCTTCGGTTACCGGTTAAAAATTGGAGCGCAAAGGTAAGTCTGATCTGTGTTGATTTCCAAAATTTAACGTGTCTTTTTTAAAGGCAACTCTATAAAAGATTGATAATCAGTAAATTTTTGAACTAATTTATTTCTTACCTTGAAAGGAGGGACTTTTCAGCGCATCTTTTTTTGATGATACCACAGGTTTTAGACAGGAATATCTTAAAAAAGTTGACTTTGACCTACGGGTTAGTCAAAGGATCAGGCGCTAAATGGTAACAGAAATAAAGGGATATGACTATTCAGGGAAAGATCATCCAGGTACTCATTTGATCGAATACACTTCCTGTATAATGGTAAGATGATCGCTATTTGTTTCGTGTGCCAAATCCGGATGAGTAGTGTGTTTAACCCAATAACTGGTTGCCGGACGGGTATCATTTTTTTTCAGCCATTCATACATCACGGAGATGTCTTCTTTAAGATCGGTATAACATTTGTCGGTGTGAATAATAACGGCCGGGTGTTCGTCCATTTCCAGTAGCCCAAGCGGCATCTTTACCGCATCCAACTCGCCATCTACTACAACCCCCACCAGTATTTTTACAGTAGAGTCGCTTACCATTTCGTACTGACTTAAAAAATTACCGGGATGCTTTATCATGCCCGGCGCTATTGATGCAATAATTTTTTCATGTAAGGCGGTAAGGCCATCCTTAATATTGTTAAATGCGATGGTATCCGATAAGATAACCATGTTATTTGCGGGTATTTCCTTCCGCTCAAAAGTTAATCCACCAAAAATATTACCGGGATGTTCTATATGGCTCTTGAATTGCACCATATTCTGTAGAAAAGAAGCTCTGAATTCAGAAGGATGGAAGAGAAGCCGGAATTTTTGTACGATATTCTTTTTGGCTACCAGCTTTTCAGACCATATGACCTGCGTATTCCAGCGATTTTTTGAAACAATCTTAATCTGTCCTTTCTTGGTATAGCCGTGTTGTTCATTTAAATCGTAATTAAACAACCTGCTCTTCCCGGCAGATGCAACTTCGAACGACAAAGTCACAGGTTGTTCAACTTCATCATCAATATACCATACTTTCCAATTAACGGTATCGAGCAGGGTTCTGTAAGTGATCAGTTCATCTGAATTAATCACAATTTCCGCGCGGTAGGTTCGCTGCATGGGGATAGTCAACAGGAAAAATATTGTCGCAGACAAGGTTGTTAAAACAATAATGATGATCTTCTTAAACTGCACAGGTTGACTGGTTTTAAAACACAGAAGCTAAACGATAGGTCTGCCTCAGAAATTGTTTCGTGACGTGCGAAAAAGCTCAACAACTTCCCTCCCCGGGAATCACCAAACAGCCATCAGTTCCGACACACGATTACTGTAAAACTAATCGTAGTTACGCCCTTTTAAAAGGCGATTTCGATGATTGCCCCAAAAGCTTCGATGAAGAGGCAATATTCTTCGCTAAACAAAAGTTTTTTATCCGCAAAAAAGAAAGAAGAACAGCTTCCGGCGAAGAAGCTAACCAATAAGGTAGGCTAATCCACTGTTAACAGGCTTACACAGTTCGTCTATTTTATTTGTTGTAAACAATTTTTCGATCAAGTTTCGTGCAACCATATATTCATTATGAATAGGGCATGGATGAGATGAGGAGCATTTGCTCAACCCCAATCCGCATTCCTTAAATACCTGCGCCCCATCAATGGCTCCTACAATATTCATAATGGGCTGTTTTAACTGCTCTTTAGAAATATAAAAACCTCCGGACGGGCCTTTCATACTGTTTATTACCTGCTGCTTTACCAGCGTTTGCAGCATTTTGCCTACGGTATGCTCGCTGGCGGCAATATATTCGGCAATTTCTTTAATGCCCGCATTACTGCCCGTGCCATATTTGGAGGCAAGATAGATTACAGCTTTAATAGCAGTTTTACAGGTATAACTCAGCATGCACTATCTGTTTAAGCATTTTCGCCCTTCCTCCGATATCAGATCGTAGCTCCAGGGCGGGTTAAAGGTAAGATCAACCTGTATGGTATCGCCGGGAAAAATTTGCTGCATGGCCTGCTTTACCCCGTTTACTATGGATTCACCCATGGGACAAAACTGCGTGGTTAACGTCATCGTGGTATTGATCTTTCTGCCAGGTTCATCAAAATCAATCTGGTAAATCAACCCGAGATCCGCTACATTTAATCCTATTTCAGGATCTATTACATTTTGCAGCGCCGCCATGGCAATCGTAGATTTAATATTGTTATTGGTTATTACATTCATCACATCGCAGGTTTATGCAGTATTATTTTCATTACGTTAAAGTTATACAAACCCGCGGCCAGCAATAAAAGCAGGGCGCCAATCTGCAAAACAAAAACAACAGATAATAAAATACCCGCTGCAAACAAAACAAACCCCGCCAAATACAATACAGCCATACCGGAAAATACCCGGTCGCTAAACAAGCTTTTGGGATTGGGCGTTTTACCCAGTCCCGCTTTTTTATGATATACTTTGTTCCACACAATAAAAGGCAGCGTTTTAAATGTCATACCCAAAATAATGGCTGTAATCCATCCAAAAAAAACAGTGAAGCCATAAGCCAGCACCAGGCGGGTATTTTCGCCCGCCACCCACAGACCAACGATCATAATAACCAATAAAGTAACAGGCAATATCATCATCATCACAGAAAGCACGGATATTTTAAGCTGCTCATCTACCTGTTTGCGTAAACGCTGCCTGTAGGCCTGCCTGCAATAATAACCGAACAACAACAGCGCTGCCGTAACAGCGCTAACGGGCAGCAGGTAACAATATACCGGAGGAGCATATAAAAACATAAAAGCAAATGCTATCAGCCCCAGGTTGATCAGGATATAGGCCCACCACAACAATTTGGTATGGGCATATTTTGAAATCAGGAACATGGGTATTAACCGGGAGCCTACACCAATGATCAGCAACAGGAACCAGCCAATAATACCCATATGTGCATGCAGCGAAAGATAATGCAGGGAGTCTTCAGCAAACAGGGGTACTGTAAAATTGTATACCAGCAGCAGCCCCACAATAGTGGTGATGAGCAGCCAAAGCCCGGCGGTAAATACAAATACCGCGTGCACATTCTCTGTTTTCGATTTAGCCATGCTTATACCGATGTTGATGAGGTATACTGCAACAGCAGCAATAACAAGCTCAGCTCCCCATCTTGCCATCCAGTTCATACTAAAAGTATAAAAAGCATACACCAGCAGCGGAATGCCCACGGCTGCCAGCGCAAACGAAATATAAGCCAATGTGTTACTGAATAATTTCCCTTCAACAAGCACAGGCACCAACTGATGGCTTGCGCCCAGTATTACCATGGTACCCCAGCCCAAAGCCATGGTATGCGTGATAGCTATTACATGCGGATGAAAATAATGCCTGCCGAATGCCGGCGCCGAAAAAAATAAAAGCAGGGTAGCAACAAAAAAGGCTATGGAAGCATAAGCATAGAAGGGCAGTACCACTTTATAAGAAGTGGTTTTAACCGGATCTGTACTCATAGATGCGCCCAACATATTATATGAAACGATTTTTATTTCAGACCAGAATGCCGCCGTATAATGCCGATGTGATCAGCCTTCAGACCAATGCAATTGGCCTGTTACGGATGTCCAATCGGTATCAGTCTTTAAATATTAAAAGATGCACTTGTCCATCACTGATCTCTTTTATCCGGTAACCGAATTTTCTTTCTGCCAGTTCAGGCAGCAAAAAAACCGGGATGCGTTTATGATAAACATATAGCGCCGTATTTGCAGGCAGGGTTTCCAGCGATTCTAATATCGCCATCATTGGCCCCGGCATCTCCAAATGCCGTACATCAATCGTTTTTATACGATCTTCAAATTGTTTCAATACCGTCTCCCATCCTTCACTGCTGCCGGCAGGGATATCCTTAACCGGAGTTTCTGCAGCATTGGTTTTGTAAAAATAAGTTTCCACCCAGTCTTCTTTAACAGCATCGGCATAAGAAACAAAACCCTGCTTTTCCAATAAAGCCATTAATGGGGTTGGCTCAAAACTATTAATGATCTTTAACACCTGCCCCGGTTGAATGGTTTTTACTTTTTGAACAATAATACTCAGTGGGTCTTTTCCCGAAGCAATAACCGGGCGAACATCCAGCTCAACGATCTGCTCTTTTTTTAATGAAGTAATAAATACCGGCAATGGTTTCCTTTCTTCCTCCTCAACTGCCGCAACCGTATCTGCTTCAAAGCCCAAAGGTTTAAGCTTCACAAAAAAATCTTCTACTGCACACCCTCCTATCTTAGCTGCCATGGCCAAACTGGTTCTGCCCGCCATTACCTTGCGCAATATGGGATTACGCAGCTTTTCAAATTTCGGGTTAACCGCTATAATCGCATCCAGCGCTCCGGGGTTCTGCTTTAGAACAGCAGCGATTTTTGTACCGGCATTGATCATCATCATTAAAAATATTGAGTATACAAATGGAGCCTTTCATCAATAGTATAGTGCCAAATGAAGTTAAAATAATGGCTTCATGGATTCAAATGCTTTTCCAGCGCTATCGCTTTTGGAAACAGGATATTATTTTCAAGATGAACATGGATATGCAGATCTTCTTCAAAATCGTTCAGCATTTTAAACAGCAGGCTGTAACTGGCACATGCATCTTCAGGCAAAGCATAATTGTTGCTCAGCGTTCTGATCTCTTCCATGCATTTGCCGGCCGTTTCATGTTCAGTCTCCATGATATGTATAGGATTTTGCACGCTGCCAAACTGCACCGCAGGCGGCGACTGGCTCCTGTCTTTTGCCATTACCAGTTCTTTAATGAAAGGGAATAATATTTTTTCCTCCTTCACGATGTGGCCGCTCAGTTCCTTATTCACTTCTTCCACCAGTTGTTGAATAGGGATCAACTCCGGGTGCAGCGCGCCATGCACCTGTGCTACCTTTAAAGCATACCCGCTGATGTCGGGCAATGTTTTACGTACATAGCTATGGTGCGTATTTACAATATAGTCGGCCAAAAAATCAAGGCTCCAGTCGTTATATGGTAAAGGACGCGCGGAAGGGTTCTTATCTGCCTGTTGCAGTTCCTTCTCCACTTTGGTTACATCAATCCCCTTTTCCGCACAGGCTTCTTTCACTGTTTTCTTACCACCGCAACAAAAGTCTAATCCATACTTCTTAAACACTTCAGCTTTGCGTAAATCTTTAGCGGCAATGGCCCCGAGTGTTTCTTCATTTTCACCTGTAATACGTTTACTGATGCGCACTTTCCATGATAGCGGACCTTCCTCAAGGTATTCCCAGATAAAAATATTACCTCTTTCTCCCAGTAATTGATAGTATAGCGGTTTGGGGTCATGATCGTTATGAATGGTAAGGCTTTCCCCTTCTTCCAGGTCGTCGAACCGGGCAAAAATGGTAGGGTGCTTTTGCCGGGGTTCCAGTAAGGTTACGTTGAGTATGTTTTCTGTAATGGTGTCCATGTCCGTGCTTTTTTAAAAGTTTAATTGATAGCGCAAAGCTAAGCCTTTTTAATAATAAAAGTATTTAATTACTTTTATTATTTTGATTTTACAGTTTTGTGACGATCTGATATCGCTTTCAGGTAAAATCAAAGTCAAGTTGTAACTTGCCAACCCCTGTAAAAACATAAGCGCACGCCCAAGTCGTGTCTTCACGAACCGGGGCGGTAATACTCCTGCTAAACACCGCTACAGGTAAAAGAAAAAGTATTTTTAATTCAAAGAATCATCATGCAATACCGCATCCTCGGTAAAACGGGTTTAAGAATATCGGCATTGGGCTTTGGCGTGTCGCCGGTAGGCAATACATTTGAAACCGTTGAGGAACAGGAAGCGATCAACTCCATTCATTATGCCATAGACAATGGCATTAACTTTTTTGATGTAGCTCCATTTTACGGCGATACCCTGGCAGAGACAAGACTTGGAACAGCATTGAAAGGAAAAAGGCAGGACATTATACTGGCTACCAAATGTTGCCGGTACATCAATCATTTCGATTTTTCGTACCAGCGCGTGCTGAGCAGCATTGATGAATCGTTGAAAAGACTGAAGACGGATTACGTAGACCTGTTGCAAATCCATGATATAGAATTTGGCACGGAAGAACAGCTACTCAACGAGGCTATACCCGCAGCGCAAAAAGTAAAAGAGAGTGGTAAGGCCCGTTTCATAGGATTTACAGGATTGCCGGTGCGCTACCTGGCGCGCATAGCACGACAGGTAGATGTGGATACCGTACTCTCCTGGGCGCATTATAATTTATTGGAAGATGAGATCAATGATGAACTGGTTCCGCTTTCGCTTGAAAAAGGATTTGGACTGATGAATGCAGCACCCTTTCTGCAACGCATACTTACAGACGCACCATTACCATCCTGGCACCGGTCGCCAAAAGAAATGATCGCCATTCAACCGGCGCTGATCAGCCTCTGTAAACCATATGGCTTAGCACTGAGCGATGTGGCATTATCTTACGCCATCGCGCACCCGCACATCGCCAGCACCATTACGGGCATGTGTGAAACGGAACGGGTGAAACAAAATATTGCGGCGGCGGACCTTGATATTCCTGAACAGTTGCTTAAAGATATTCATACCCTGGTAGCCCCTGTAAAAAACCAGATGTGGTTTGAAGGACAAAGCGAAAACAATATTCCCAAACAATAATCAGCCCACAATATGAGAGCATTAGTTTTAGTAGAACCCGGAAAAACAGAAATCCGTGAAATAGAAATGCCTGTTCCTGCCGATGATGAAGTATTACTACGCATTAGCATGGTGGGTTTTTGCGGTGGCGACCTGAATGGATTCAAAGGACTTTTTGAAATGCAGGAATATCCCAATGTGCTGGGACACGAAGTGGGCGCTACCATTGAAAAAACCGGAAAGCATGTGCCTGCCACTTTTCAACCGGGAATGAAAGTAACCATCAACCCCTATCTTAACTGTGGTGTTTGCATTGCCTGCCGCAAAGGCCGCCCCAATGCCTGTGTTGACAATAAAACCATGGGCGTGAGACGCCCGGGCGCTATGACGGAATTTATCAGCATTCATTGGGAAAAACTACACGCTTCTGCAACCTTGTCGTTAAAAGAATTGGCATTGATTGAACCGCTTACGGTAGGCTTTCACGCTGCGGCCCGGGGCAGGGTGAACAAGGGTGATAACGTATTGGTAATGGGGTGTGGCATTGTAGGCTTAGGCGCCATTGCTGGATCGTTAAGCAAGGGCGCTAATGTATTTGCATCGGATATAAGTGATTATAAAACCGGGATTGCCAAAAAAGTAGGAGTTGCTGAAGCCATTAACAGCGCTACTACTCATTTAAAAGACAGATTGGATGAACTCACCCATGGCGATGGACCCGATGTAATTATTGAAGCTGTGGGCAACAATGAAACCTACCGGGCAGCGGTTGACCTGGTAGCTTATACAGGAAGAGTGGTGTATATTGGCTATGGCAAAAAGCCAGTGGAATACAATACCGGCACATTTGTGAGAAAGGAAATTGAAATATTGGGTTCCCGTAATTGTCTGGGTGATTTCCCCGATGTGATTAGCTATCTTGAATCGGGAAAATTTCCGGTAGATGAAGTAATATCAAAAACCGTTTCTTTGGATGACGCAGGAGATGCGCTTAAAGATTGGTCGGAAAACCGCGGTAACATAACCAAGATCATGGTTGATTTTACCATTTAAAATGACGGTGATGAAATCAGCAGTAACCATTGCTTTAGTCCCACAAATTAAAACCGGGCCCTGGGTATACTGGGAAGACCTGGAAGCTGGAATGGAAAAAGCTGCGGCACTGGGATTTGATGCCGTAGAACTTTTTACAGCTTCGGGAAACGCGGTTGACTTCAACGCCTTAAAAAAGCTCACTGAAAAATATGATATAGAAGTTTGTGCGGTGGGAACAGGCGCCGGCAAAGTGGTGCAGGGTTTAACGCTTACCGATCCGGATGCCGGAGTGCGTGCCCGTGCCACAGCGTTTATAAGTGAAATGATTGATTTTGGCGCAGGCTTCAAAGCGCCTGCTATTATTGGTTCCATGCAGGGTAATATACCACAGGGTGCAGAAAGAACGATTGCTTTACAATGGCTGAGTGAAGGGATAAGCATATTGGCCAGCCGGGCTGAAAAGAAAGGTGTACGCCTCATATACGAGCCATTGAACCGCTATGAAACCAATATATTCAATTGCTTCGCGGATGCCATTGCCTGGTTAAAAACGCTTGACACAAACAATATTCAATTGCTGGCCGACCTGTTTCATATGAATATTGAAGAGCAGTCGATCCCCGGTACTATTGAACAGTATGGCAGCTTTATTGGACATGTGCACTTTGCCGACAGTAACCGGCGCGCCATGGGTATGGGGCACACGGCTATGGATGGCATTGCCAAAGCCCTGCAATCCATATCGTACAAAGGATATTTGTCGGCCGAAATTTTTCCATGGCCCGATAGCGATACTGCCGCCCGGCAAACCATTGATTCTTTTAATACCTGGTTCAAATAGATAACTATGCTTCATTATTATTATGAAAAATTACAGAGCAGAAGATTAAATAGTGATTAGAAAGCTGAGGTCACAGCAGCACATATAAAATATCATCATTTCAAATGGCAGATACACACTAAAAAATAATATGAAAAAATTTTGTCTCACGCTTGATCTTATAGACGACCCCAAAAGCATTGAGGAATATGAAAACTGGCACAAGCCCGGCGCAGGCTGGCCGGAAGTGCGGCAAAACGATCTTGATGCAGGCATCAGCAATATAGAAATATATCGCACCGGCAACCGGATGTTTATGATACTGGAAACCGACGATCATTTCACTTTCGAAAAAAAGAAACAGTTAGATGCCCATTGCCCCGAAGTACAGGATTGGGAAACACTGATGTGGAAATATCAACAAGCCATCCCCTGGGCAAAGCCGGGCGAGAAATGGGTGCTGATGAAAAAGATATTTCAGTTTGAAGGGGAATGAGCAGTATCCCGATGTCCTGATTCGTGTCTTTACGAACCAGCTTCCAACTTCCGTTTCATGTCTCCACGAAGCGGGACGGTAACATACGTATTAAAAATAATACACCCCGGTTTATCAATTGGGGTGCTTTATTATATTACGACCTGATGTACTACTATTAAGCCACTGTTGCGTCGCACTCTTGTACTGCAAGAATACTATGCAGCATTATATCGGCTCCATATTGCGGTACATAGTCCCGAAAGAACATATTAATAACGAAGTCCGGAGAATTCGTATAGCGGAGGCATTAAAACTGCCCGACCATTTGCAGTGCCTGTACCTATTCCTGATTATACTGCTTTCTGCTGCTATTTCGGCAATATTAAAACCAATGCTTGCAGCTTTTCTTCCGGCATTAACCCGCAAATGTTTTGTTTAACCGACATTGCCAAAACCAGAGAGGGTGAGTCGCGGGCAGCGGATATTATTAAAAACTGGATGCGTAGCAGATCCACGCTTGAATTTTTAGGCACATGGGAACAATTATATAACCCCGGTTTTAAAGTGGTCAAATTTGACCACTTTAAAATGAATGCCGGACTGCCGAGTTTTGTGTTGAGTCCGGGCACCTGGGCAGAGGAAACAGGCGCTATAGGTATATATGTAAAAAGGGGAAAGTACGGGGGCACTTATGCACATAAAGACATAGCATTTGAGTTTTGCTCCGCCATTAACCCGGTATTTAAGCTGTTTCTTATTAAAGAATTTCAGCGTTTAAAAGCAGATGAAAGCAGGCATGGTCAGTTAGAATGGAATTTACAGCGTACCATTTCAAAAATCAATTACCGCATTCATACAGATGCTATTAAAGAAAACCTGATACCTAAAGAAATAACACCTCAGCAGTCGGGTATTGTTTATGCCAATGAAGCAGACCTGCTGAATGTAGCCCTTTTTGGAATAACAGCCAGAGAATGGAGAGATGCGAATACGGATAAAAATGGCAACATCCGTGATTATGCGACACTGGAACAGTTGGTTGTTTTAAGCAATATGGAAAGCATTAACGCTTTGCTGATTCAACAGGATATATCACAGGAGGAAAGGCTCATACAGTTAAATAAAGTCGCTATAGTCCAAATGAAGTCGCTGCTGAAAAGCAATAGCATAAAAAAATTGTCTGAACGGTAACCATAGCTGAAAGTATTTTCTGAAATATAGTTATCCCAATGCCAACAACAGATCATAAAAGAGATGAACGCCTGCAGGTTAAAGCTGCCGTTACAAAAGAACATAAAAACGCTTTGGCTAATTACAATGATAATCCTTTAGTAAAGTAAATACGTTCCCGAAGATGGTTGGCGCGGACAGTCGAGTAGAGAAGAACATTACAGCCCAAGCCGATCAAGGAACAGTAGGATAATATCTCACGAATCAGCTTCCAAGGACGGTGGTGTAGAATTAATCACAACCTTTATTCTTTGCCTATTTTTTACAATGACCATGAACTCGAAAATATGTCTATACGTTGAAACATTATGCTCGTGAACGCAAAACCTATAGGATTCCATAACGTGTTGAGCAAGAAAACCATTAATGCTTGTGGCAGCTTTGCTTACTTTTGTTACCAGCAACCCATTCCTGGGCAAAGCCCGGAGTAAAGTGGGTATTGATGGAAAAGATATTTCAGTTTGAGAAAAACGATTAACCTGCAGTTCGCTATTTTCATCTATAGCATTATGTAGCAGTCGAAGAATTACTGTATCTTTTGGGAACGACAATTGTTTACAGCAGAAAAAATAAGCTATATGAAATATGCATTGCTTTTATTGCTTTTTCTTTCGGAGCAACCGTTAACAGCACAGCAACAAATGTCATCAAACCAAAATACAAAAGAAGAAAGATTGAGCATTGCCAGCGCCATGGAAAACTCGCTGCGAAAGGAACTGCTGGATAAATGGTATCCGCAATGTTTCGATACCGTGTACGGTGGATTCACTACCGCCTACACTTTCGATTTTAAACCTGCCGAAAACCAGGATAAAATGATCGTAACCCAGGCGCGGCATACCTGGGTGAACGCCAAAGCGGCTGAAATTTATCCCTCCGTTTCTTATTATAAAGCAGGCGCGAAGCATGGCTTCCTTTTTCTTAAAGATGTAATGTGGGATAAAACATACGGCGGCTTTTACACCCTGGTAGATCAGCAGGGCAATGTAAAGCAAAACGGGGCTTCAGGCAAACAGGCCTACGGAAACGCATTCGGTATTTATGCGCTGGCAGCCTACTATAAATCTTCGGGAGATCCGGAAGGTTTGGCATTTGCAAAAAAAGCATTTTTGTGGCTGGAAGAGCATAGTCACGACCCCGTACACAAAGGCTATTTTCAGCATTTACAAAGAGACGGTACTCCAATAAAGCGAACCACTGAAACGCCTTCTACATCCGACCTCGGCTATAAAGATCAAAACAGTTCCATTCATATTCTGGAAGCATTTACCGAATTGTACGAAGTGTGGCCGGACCCTTTATTACGGGAACGGTTGAATGAAATGCTGGCGCTCATCAGGGATACGATTACTTCGCCGAAAGGTAATCTTATTCTTTTTTTTGAACCCGACTGGACGCCGGTGTCATTTCAAAATTCCGGCAAAGAAAACATTCTAAAGCATCGCAATCTCGACCATGTTTCTTTTGGTCATGATGTAGAAACCGCCTATCTCATGCTCGAAGCCTCGCATGCGCTGGGCATCAAAAATGATACGCTTACCTTGAGCACCGGGAAAAAGATGGTAGACCATGCATTGCGAAATGGCTGGGACGATAAGGTTGGAGGGTTTTACGATGAAGGCTATTATTTTACGGGAGATAACAACATATCCATCATACTGGATACCAAGAACTGGTGGGCGCAGGCCGAAGGATTGAACAGTTTATTGTTAATGGCAGATCTTTTCCCCAATGATCCCTTACAGTATTTTGAAAAATTTAAACTGCTGTGGAAATATACCGACATCTACCTTATTGATCATGAATATGGCGACTGGTATGCAGGGGGATTGGACAAACAACCGGAGTATAAAAAAGGTTTAAAGGGGCATATATGGAAAGCCACCTACCATAATTTCCGGTCGTTAAACAATTGCATCAGCACTTTAAGGGAGGAATAGCCGGCTATACTTTCAAATTGCTTTTCAGCCACAACCCGCTTTCCTGCCACTGCAGGTTCTTATCGATCTGCATATTCTTATACCATGCAGCAGGAAGAAAAGCCAGATACATAGTTCTCATTTTCAAATTTTCATACAGGATTAAGTATATAAAGCGCAAATTCTTTTAAGAAAAAGAGCTTACTCTTTACTTTTTCTCTTGAAAGAAAAAGTAACAAAAAGTTCAAGCACGGATGAGGATACAACACATCCGTGCACACGCCTTGATTTAGCTGTGGCACTACTGTATCTTCAGCTATTTATCCCTGATAAATATGCAAAGCGTTTGAACTATTGTTGCTTTCCCAAATTTATAGCTGCCAACTGCTATTACTTAACACAAAAGGTAAATCACGATAATGCTTTGCGACCTGATCTCCTGATCCCATTTTCAAATTACCACATTTTCAAATTTTCAAATCCTCACATTTCCCACACTTTCACATTTCCACATTTCCCACATTGCTCAATAATATCTTCCCATCAAAGGATGCTCAATAATCATTTTCCGCATTTCACTGGGATTGATGATGCCTTGTTTGGCATATACAATTTTACCGCCAGGTTCCACAAGCACCGTATAAGGCAGTGCGCCCTGCCAACCGGGGTCTACCGCTTCAATGAGTTTGTACTTATCGTCTTCATTAAAAATATAGTTACTGGAGGATGCTTGTCGTTCTTTAAGAAACTGTAAGGCCTTATCTTTCTTAGCGGGATCATCGGCGCTGATGCTGATGAATTCAAAATCACGCTTCCGGTACATCCTGTACATGGTCACAAATTCCGGGAACTCGGTAACGCAGGGGCCGCACCAGGTAGCCCAGATATTAATGAGCCGGAGTTTGCCGGATTCATTCTTCAGCAATGCCCTGATCCCTTCAGCATCAATACGCTCCAGTTGAACAGGCTCCTTTGCCCACTCCTGCTGTGCCTTAACAATCCAGTCGCTTTTTTCTTTCCACTTCGTGGAACATCCAAAAACTTTTGTAGTGGGTGTAGCCACTTCCTGATTAGTAAGCAAAGCTTCAATAGCATTTCGGGTATCAAAATGCTTTGGCGTTTTTGCAGGATTCTCCACATCGTCTATCCTTCCCTGGAAACGAAGTTTACGCGTTTCATCAAAAATAAAAACATGTGGTGTAACCGCGGGTCCATATGCTTTGGCGGTTTCCTGTGTATCGCCATCATATAAATACGGGAAATTGAATTGCTTTTCGGCTGCACGAATTTTCATCTCCTCAAATGAATCACTTAAGTCGGTATAATCGAGTTCGTTTAATGTAATAGAACTGGGATCATTGGGCATAATAGCAACAACGGCCACCCCTTTATTTTTGTAATCTGTCGTTAATTGAATAACACGATCTTCATAAGCCTGGGCAGTAGGACAATGATTGCAGGTAAAAATAACAACCAATACTTTGCTGTTATTAAACGATGAAAGCCTATACGTTTTTCCATCAACGCCGGGCAATGTAAAATCAGGCGCCGGAGCTCCAATTGCCAGGGTTTTATGTTCTTCGGTGGTGATTGAGTGGCAAAAACCAACTTTCCATAGCAGTAAAGCAGAGCAGATGAAAACCAATTTAAGCTTTTCCATGTCTGGATATTTTACTAAAAGTTACAATTTTTAAAAATTAGGGCTTACATTAATGGAATCAATCAAAAAAATGAAAAGAACGCTTACCGTATTAATGCTTGTTGGCGGCTTTACGTCGATCTTCAACACATCCTATTCGCAAAATGCCGTCGGCATTTTTGATGATCATGGAGATATTGGGTTGAATGTAAAACCCGGATCAGCAACCTATATTCCTTCTACCCGGCAATATGTTATTTCCGGGGCAGGCTATAATGTGTGGGGCGATCACGATGAATTTCATTTTGTGTGGAAAAAAATAAAAGGAGATTTTATCGCTTACGCCCGTGCGGCATTTGTTGGAGCAAAGGGTGTGGAGGAACACCGGAAAATAGGTTGGATGGCCCGAAAATCACTCGATGGGAATGCTCCCCATGTTAATGTCGCTGAACATGGCGACGGACTCACCTCGCTTCAGTTCCGAAAAACAGCAGGAGCAGAAACAGGCGAAATAAAGTCGACAATTACGCATGCCAATATCATTCAATTGGAAAGAAAGGGGAATAATTTTACCATGCGTGTTGCTCAATACGGCGAACCTTTTGTTACCGAACAAATAGACAACCTTGATCTTGGTGAAGAACTCTATCTTGGATTATTTGTGGGATCGCATAATGCCGATGTTACCGAAACCGGTGTTTTCAGCGATGTAAGGATAACCGTACCCGCGTGGGACGGACTGGTTCAATACCGAAATTATTTGGGCAGCCATATTGAACTATTGGAAATAGCCACCGGTTCAAGGGAAATCGTTTACTCCTCTCCAAAATCGCTGCAGGCGCCCAATTGGACAACCGATGGTAAAACCCTTATTTATAACAGTGAAGGACAGATGTATACATTTGACCTTGCTGCGCGCAAGGCTGCACTATTGCCAACAGGAGATGTAAAAAATAACAACAACGATCATGTGATTTCTTTTGACGGCAAAATGCTGGGATTGAGCAGCGGTGTGCAAAGTCTTGGCGGATCCATTATTTATACGGTACCTGTAGCCGGCGGCGCCCCGAAACAAATCACGCCCAAAGGCCCGTCTTACCTGCA
The DNA here is from genome assembly GCA_964391065.1 of uncultured Terrimonas sp. Lineage (GTDB taxonomy): Bacteria > Bacteroidota > Bacteroidia > Chitinophagales > Chitinophagaceae > Agriterribacter. Next base: position 41,145 of record CAYMKT010000012.1, read on the forward strand.
CGGCTGGTCGCCCGATGGAAAATTGCTTGTCTTTACCGGCCAGCGTAATGATGATTTTGATATTTATACGGTGCCGTCCGGCGGTGGAAAAGAGGTTAGATTAACTACTGCTAAAGGACTGGATGATGGCGCTGAATATAGTCCGGATGGGAAATATATTTACTTTAACTCCAGCCGGACAGGTACCATGCGGATTTGGCGGATGAAAGCAGACGGAACGGAGCAGGAAGCCGTTACGGATGGAACTTTCCACGATTGGTTCCCACACATTTCTCCCGATGGAAAATGGATTGTAATGTTATCCTTTTTAAAAGAAGAAGTAACTGCGGAAGATCATCCTTTTTATAAGCACGTTTACCTGCGGCTCATGCCCGTAGAAGGCGGAACACCTAAAGTAATAGCCTACGTATATGGAGGGCAGGGAACCATCAACACCCCTTCGTGGTCACCCGATAGTAAAAGAATTGCTTTTGTCAGCAATTCAGTCATCCAATAAATGTTGAGTTCATTGCTGCAATGTTTTCACGAGGGCTTCCGGTGTGTCGCAAAAAACGACCCGTTCATTAGCATGGCTGTATAAAAATGCCTCTTCTTCCATTTTTTGAAGATGAGCCTGCAGATGTTCGTAATACCCGGCGGTGTTAAGAACGAATATTTTTTTATTGTGAATTTTTAGCTGGTTCCAGGTAAGCATTTCAAACAACTCATCTAAAGTGCCATATCCACCGGGCAAAACGATAGCTGCATCGCATAATTCATACATCAGCTTTTTTCGCTGATGGATACTATCGGTAACAATAAGTTCCGTTAACCCGTTGTGTTGCTGCTCCCATTCTACCAATACTTTAGGGATTACCCCTGTTACTTTTCCACCATTCTCCAATGCGGCATTCGCCACCGCTGCCATCATTCCCTTATTACCTCCACCGTATACCAGGGCTATTCCGGCGGCAGACAACAATCGTCCAAGTTGCGCCGCATCATTTTCATAGCAATGATTAGTGCCGGTTTTGGACCCGCAGAACACGGCAACAGATTGTATACTCATACATGGCATTTCAAATACAATGATACGCATTAACCATCACTACCGTTTACCGCATCCTTTTACCTTTCCACTATGCTTTATGAAGCCTACACTACATCATATTCTGATTACGGATATACCAGCTATAAAAAATAAAAGTTTTATCTTTCCCCCTAAACGCTAAATATACCATATGTCGCCCTGGCTGCTTTTTTCTTTCGTAATAGGATATTTTGTTTTGCTCCTGGTAGTAGCTTATTATACTTCGCGGAACGCCAACAACGATTCATTTTTCATTGGCAATAAAAATTCCAACTGGATGCTGGTGGCCTTTGGCATGATCGGCACTTCCTTATCGGGTGTAACGTTTGTATCCGTACCGGGTACGGTAGGAAGCTCCGGCTTTGCTTATTTCCAGGTGGTTATTGGCTATTTGATCGGCTATTTTCTCATTGCCTTTATATTACTGCCTTTATATTACAGGTTAAACCTCACGTCCATCTATAATTATCTGCAAAACCGTTTTGGAATGGTTTCCTATAAAACGGGCTCATTATTTTTCATCATTTCCCGAACCCTGGGCGCCACGGCCAGGCTATACCTGGTGATTAATATTCTGCAGATCTTCATCCTTGACAGTCTTGGCGTTCCTTTCTGGCTCACTACCGTAATCATCCTGTTAATGATCATCCTCTATACTTTTGAAGGCGGTGTTAAAACAATTGTATTTACAGATACCCTGCAAACCTCCTTTATGTTGCTGGGATTGGTGGTTTGTATTATTTATATTATGAATAACCTCGGACACAGTCTTTCCGGAACGCTTAGTACGTTAGGTGGATTAGGTCTTACAAAAGTGTTCAATACAGATATCAACAGTTCATCTCATTTTCTAAAACATATCCTGGGAGGTGCATTTATTACGGTTGCCATGACCGGTCTCGACCAGGAAATGATGCAAAAAAACATCAGCGTAAAAAATCTCAAAGATTCACAGAAGAACATGGTGACCTTCAGCATCATTATGGCAGTTGTAAACTTTTTATTCCTGTTGCTGGGCGGTCTCTTGTATCTTTTCGGAACTCAAAAAGGAATTCATGTTCCGCCCGATGACCTGTTCCCTACCGCTGCCCTGGGTTTTATGCCAACCGCCGTATCTATTATATTTATTATCGGGCTCATTTCTGCATTATTTCCCAGCGCCGATGGTGCATTAACAGCGTTAACCTCTTCATTTTGCATTGATATTTTAGGATTAAAACGAAAGGAAAACCGGAGCGAAGCACAGCGGCGAAAAATAAGGCTCACCGTGCACTTTAGTTTTGCCTTCCTGTTTTTCCTGATTGTATTAGGCTTCAAATGGGTAGATAATAAATCGATTATAGACGTTATTCTCAAACTCGCAGGTTTTACCTATGGGCCGCTGCTTGGCTTATTTGCATTCGGCATTCTTACCAAAAGGATTATTAACGACCGTTTATCGCTGGCCGTTTGTCTGCTGGCGCCTTTACTGACCCTTGGTGTAGACATGATCAATAATATAGAATGGTATCAGCCACAAATGAATTTAACCGGGCCATGGGTTGAAAATATTAAGAGCCTTTCCCAATCGGTTTTCGGCAATTTCAAAATTGGCTACGAATTGCTGATCTATAACGGCATACTTACCTTCCTGGGTTTGTTGGCCATTTCAAAAAAAGGCGGTTCCGCAAACTAAACCGTTGTATAAATCGTTGTAATAAAAGATAAGCCACTGCATAAACGGTGGCTTTATCATCTTATCACAAAAACGATTAACCCTAAAACGGCGCCGCATGAATGCAACCATTAAAACCTTAAAAGAAAGACACTGGAAAGAAAGCATGGCCCATAGCAGTTGGCAGATTTTTAAAATCATGGCCGAATTTGTAGATGGATTTGAATCGTTGTCTAAGATCGGCCCCTGCATTTCTATTTTTGGATCGGCGAGAACACAACCAGGCACCAGGTACTACGACCTCTCGGTTGATATTGCCCGGCGGCTTGCTGAAGAGGGATTCGGCATTATTACAGGTGGCGGCCCGGGTATTATGGAAGCCGCCAATAAAGGCGCCAAACTGTCTAACGGCAAAAGCGTGGGACTAAACATTGATCTCCCGTTTGAACAAAGACCTAATGACTATATTGACAAAGACAAGCTGCTGAATTTTGACTATTTCTTTGTGCGTAAAGTGATGTTTACCAAATATTCGCAGGGCTTTGTAATGATGCCGGGCGGCTTCGGAACGCTCGATGAATTTTTTGAAGTAGCCACCCTGATACAAACGGAAAAATTCAGGCAAATGCCGATGGTACTGGTAGGGAAAAAATACTGGCAGGGATTGATGAACTGGCTGGAAGACGTAATGCTGGTAGAAGGCAATATTAATCCCGAAGATCTTGCATTATTTGAAATTGTTGATAGCACCGAAGAAGTGGTAAACTACCTGGTAGACTACTATCGAAACCGGCAGTTGGCTCCTAACTTTTAACAAGGAGAAAGCTTATTGATGAAAAGAGAGATTTATACTTATATTCGATCTCTTTTTTAACAACCCAAAAGCTTATACCGGTTTACTATGCCGCAATCCCAGGTTTCCCAACGGCTTTATTCACTGGACGCATTACGTGGCTTCGACATGTTCTGGATTATGGGCGGGGAACGCATATTTCATTCGCTCTCCAAAGCTACCAACGCCCCCTTCTGGAATAGCCTGTCACATCAGTTTTCACATCCCGACTGGAATGGTTTCCGGTTTTATGACCTGATCTTCCCTTTGTTCCTCTTTATAGCAGGCGTAGCCACGCCCTATTCGGTAGGACGCCAATTGGAAAAAGGAACGCCAAAGCAAAAGCTGCTGTGGCGTGTGGTAAAACGGGGACTACTTCTTGTTATACTCGGCATTATCTACAATAACGGTCTGCGTATACAACCGATTGATGAAATGCGCTTTCCCAGCGTATTGGGAAGAATAGGACTGGCTTATATGTTTGCCAATATTATTTACCTGTATACAAAAAAGCAAAGGAGCCAGGTGATATGGGCCGGAGGGCTGCTTGTAGGATATTGGCTCTTGCTTTTGTTCACCTCCGCCCCCGGATATCCTGCCGGCGATCTTACGCTTGAAGGAAATTTTGCTTCTTATTTCGACAGCCTGGTACTGCCCGGTAAATTACTGGTTAATGATATGCATGATCCCGAGGGGCTGCTTTCTACCGTGCCCGCCATTGCCACAGGCTTGCTCGGCATATTAACCGGCAGCTTCCTGAAGAACGGCAGCTTTTCACCTTCAGCCAAAGCGGTGCGGATCTTTGTTACAGGCGCCATACTTATTGTAATAGCGCAGGTATGGAACCTCGCTTTTCCCATCAATAAAAATTTATGGTCAAGTTCTTTCGCGCTCCAGGTTGGCGGGTTAAGCATGCTGCTGCTGGCAGTGTTTTATTATATTATAGATGTAAAGGGATTTAAAAAATGGGCTTTCTTTTTCGTGGTGATCGGCATGAATTCCATTTTAATTTACATGTCGGGACATTTTATTGACTGGAAAAACACCACCAACGCTTTTTTTGAATGGCTTACGCAATTAGCGGGAACGCCTTACAATCTCGTTGTGTTTGCCTTTTGTTATATTGCTGTAAAATGGGCATTCCTGTATTTTTTGTATAAGAAGAAGGTGTTTTTGAAAGTGTAAGGGGGAAAGTCCAA
>CAYMKT010000013.1:0-8434 GCA_964391065.1 uncultured Terrimonas sp.
AGGCTGCAAAGATAAGTGGAGAAAGAGAACCGAATGCAGTGACGAAAGAGTGAAAGGTAAGAGAAGAAAGGAGAAAGGTGAAAGGAGGGAGATGCGTGCTGCCGTTTTAGATTTGCTGGTATGGCCCCTAGAAAAAACCGGCCGCAATTTAGTAATGCAATAACTTCTGAACATATTCGTCCAGCCTCGCTTTGGCCAGGAAGTTCTTTTCCAGTTCAATATTAAAAGGAACAGGGGTATCTAAGGAAGCGCAGCGCATCACCGGGGCGTCCAGCAAAGCAAAACAATGTTCCTGTATCCAGGCGCTGATTTCCGCCCCTATGCCCCCGGTTAGGGTATCTTCATGTAATACCAATACGCGGCCGGTGCGCGACACGGAATCTTTTATGGCTGTGAGGTCTAATGGCAGCAGGGTGCGCAGGTCCAAAATGTCGAACGATGTATCCACATGTTGTGCGGCATATTCCAGCGCCCAGTGTACTCCTGCTCCATAGGTTATGATAGAAATATCTTCTCCCTCTTCCACCCATCTTGCTTTGCCAATAGGTATTTCATAGTTTTCTTCAGGCACCGGTCCGCTTACGCTGCGGTACAAAGCCTTATGTTCAAAAAACAATACGGGGTTAAGATCATTCACTGCGGCAATCAACAAACCTTTGGCATCCATAGGTGTTGAGGGATATACCACTTTTAGTCCGGGCGTATGTGCAAACCAGGCTTCGTTGCTTTGTGAGTGAAATGGCCCTGCGCCTACGCCGGCGCCTGTTGGCATGCGAATGACCACATCGGCATTTTGTCCCCAGCGGTAATTTATTTTGGCAAGATTATTTACGATTTGATTAAAGCCTGCAGTTACAAAATCGGCAAACTGCATCTCCACAACGCTTTTATAACCTTCAAGGCTCAATCCCAGCGCCGCACCTATAATAGCGCTTTCGCACAAGGGTGTATTGCGAACCCTTTCTTTACCAAACTTGTTAACAAACCCTTCGGTTACCTTAAAGGCGCCTCCATATTCAGCAATATCCTGTCCCATTAACACCAGGTTCTCGTGGGTAATCATACTTTGATATAGTCCTTCAGATATGGCGTCTACAAAGCGCTTTTCCTGGATGTTGAAATGTGCATGCTGAACAGCGGCATCATTATTAATAATAGCCGTGCTGTGTGTGCTAAACTCCACCTGCCGCGCATATACATCATTTATTTCGCCAGATGTTGATGCTGTTATTGACTGCGCGGTAAGGCCGGTTTCAATTTCAGCATTTATATATTTTTTGAATTCGGTTTTTGCACTTTCAATATCAACCGTTGTTAAAATATTTTCCTGTAGCAGCCAATGTTCAAATGTGTTGATGGGGTCTTTTTGCGCCCAGAGCTCAAACAATTCTTCGGGGATATATTTAGTGCCGCTGGATTCCTCATGGCCGCGCATGCGAAAGGTCATGCATTCTACCAGGTAGGGCTTCTGCCGTTCAATGCAATATTCCCTTACACCTTTTATGGTATCATACACGGTGAGTATATTGTTGCCGTCAATCTGCACGCTTTCCATGCCATAGCCCTTAGCCTTATCAACTATATTTTGGCAGCGGTATTGCTCCTGCACGGGTGTACTTAATGCATAACCATTATTTTCTACCAAAAAAATAACGGGCAGGTCCCACACTGCCGCAACATTGAGGGCCTCATGAAAATCGCCTTCACTGGTTCCGCCCTCACCGCAAAATGCCAATGCTACTTTCTTTTCTTTTTTAAGTGTATAGGCCAGCGCCGCTCCATCGGCTACGCCCATTTGCGGACCAAGGTGAGAGATCATGCCACAGATAAAATGCTCCCGGCTGCCAAAATGGAAGCTTCTTTCCCGTCCATTGCTATACCCGCCCTTAGCGCCCTGCCATTGCATAAACAGTTTATCCAGGGGCATATTGCGGGTGGTGAACACACCCAGGTTACGGTGCAACGGCATAATCCATTCATCATTCGCCAACGCCAGGGTAGCGCCAACGGCAATGGCCTCCTGCCCTATACCGCTAAACCATTTGCTTATTTTGCCCTGCCGCAACAGCAACAGCATTTTCTCCTCAATCATGCGGGGAAGCAGTAAAGACCGGTAGAAATGCTTTAATTCAGTTGCCGTAAAGTTTTTTTGAGCAAAATGCATGTACAAACCTATTGGTTTTTTGAAATATGCCGGTTTATTATAATGCTGCTTTTGCTTTTTGATGACTTTACGTTTGGTTGTAAACGTAATAAGCATGGGCATTATGATATTGCCGGCGCAGGTATTTTACTCCTTAGTCTTTTTACTGCTTAAAAGCAGGGAGGAAACGATGGAAAGCAATAGCCCGAATAGTAATGCCCACCAGAAACCATCAATGGCAATGCCATCCACCAGTTTGGCGGCTAAAAGTACCATCAGGGCGTTGATCACGAATAAAAATATACCCAGCGTAATAATGGTGAGTGGAATGGTGAGTATGACCAGTATTGGGCGAATAATAAGATTGGCAATAGCCAGCACCAGCGCAAAAACCAGGGCCGTCCAGTACGTATCAATATGAATACCCTTTAGTATATAAGCCAACCCATAGGCTACTGCTGCGGTTACAAAAAGGCGTATGATAAAATTCATGATGGTAATTTTGGCAAAAAGTACAAAAAATTAGAGAATGATGGCTATTAAGAAAGGATGTTTTCTTTGCGTAACTTACCAATAAATAATTGCCATGTCAAAATTCAGAAAGATATTTATTGGACTGCTCAGCTTTTTACCAGTGCTTTTGATGCTGCTATACTTCACATGGTTGATGGGCTTCTTTTTCAAAATGCTTTTAACTGCGGGCGCCGGTGGCGACCCCGCTGCCGAAATGCCGGCTTATTTTTTTGATAACATCGTATGGCTGATTGTATTGGTGGTATTTACCGCCCTGCTTTCTTTAGGATTGCTGATTTATTTTATTGTGCATGTAATCAATAACAAAGCCATAGATAGTTCCGAAAAGTTGATCTGGATCCTGGTTTTTGTATTTGCCCATATACTCGGTTACCCCATTTACTGGTATATGCGTATCTGGAAAGACTCCCCCGCAATTCACCCGCCGGATACTGCGTCAATGTAACTACTGCGCCATTTAAAGTGTTATGCCGCTGTAAACGAACTGCCCCGCAACGCAGTTGCAGGGCAGTGGCTTTTGTTTCAACTTCAACCTGTCTATTGAAACGATTTAATAGGTGCATTTTGGAAATGATCAACTGCCGGAGAGCAAAAGAAACGGAGTATGCAGATCTTCCTTAGCATATAGCTTTGCCATTGCTTTTGCTTTACTGTCTTTTACGAAAACCGTAGTTTTTCGTTCTGCAGCAGGTTCGGCGGGCGTTGCAGGCGACGTTGGTTTTTTATCTTCTTCAATGATTATCGAATCTCCGTTTTTCTTATAGCGATAAACCCCTTTCTTGTTTTCAAACTCACCTTCTGCCTCAATCTGCACACCATCGTTGTTCGCTTTTATTTTAATTTTGCCATTCTTCAACCTGTCCTCTTCTTTTTTATCAGCCCTTTCCAAACCTTCGGGAGTCATAATATAAGTTACATTGTTTCTCCACGAATAAGAGTTATTCCATCTTTCATCCCAATCAATATTCCATCCTCTCCTGCGGTCTACATTAATATCAAACCAATCAAACCAATCCACACTTCTGTCAATCGTTATTTTTTTCCCTACCGGAACTTCAACCACCACAAGTACCTGCTGGTTGCGGAACTTGTTTTCCTTAGATATCGGGAATCCCTTTGCCAAAGAAACGATGCTATCGGTTTGCGTTAGGGGGAAATGAATATTGGCTGCATTGTTTTCGGCAATCGCAGGGGAATTACCCCTTGCGAATTTTACCATTTGTATGTGATAGGCACTGTCTTCGCTTTTTACCAGTTTTACCCTCACCGTGTTCAGCAGCATGCTGTCTTCATTCATAGAAAGAAAAGGGAAATCACCGTCGAACCAGTTGCTGCTATAATATTTCACTTTGCCTTCATTTACTTTCAGCATCATGCTGCCGGTAGAAGGCTGATTAATAACAACATCTTCATTGATGCTGGTGCGGGTGCTGAAACTCCTTACGATCAATCCTACTAATATAAACAGGCTGATTAATCCCACTATCCAAAGGCTTCCGAATGCATAGCCCAGGTAAGGCGTTGTTGACTTCACACGCATGATGCGCCTTACGATCCACACCACAAAGGCGATAATCGGCACGCCGATGAACATCGTTACCACACTCCAGGCAAGAAAGTTTTGCCAGAAACCCTCCAGTAAAAAATTCTTGAGCGGAAATATCCCCACACCACTATACAGCAGAACGACCAGAACAATGAGCAATGCAAAAGCGATTATGGCAGCTATGAACAAAAAGAATGCTTTGAACAATACGCCTATCGCATTTCCGATTCCGGTGCCTGCCTTTTTTGCAAAGGGACCCACCTCCGATGCGAAAGCCTGCGTTTTTTGATGAATGGTATTGCTCATTTCTTCTCCCACATTCCTGGCCTTTTCTTTAAAATCAGCACCCAGCTTTTCGCTACGCCCCTTTACACTCTGCAGCTCTTCCTGCACCGTATTTTTAATACTTTCCAGGTCAATTTTTTCACCACGCATTTCTAATTTTTCCGTTGCCGTTACTGCACGTGGCAACACAATCCAAAGAATAATATAGGTAATGAAGAAAGTTCCGCCCAGTCCGCTAAATGCTACCACCGGTCCTCTCCAATGCCACCAGAAACCACTGAAAATATTAGGAAGAATGCTTAGTACGATAGGAAGCAGAAATATTAAACGGGGTATCCACGCGTCAATATTAAAATAGGCGCTTAGTCCGCCTGCTACGCCGCCGATCATTTTATTTTCCGGATCGCGGTAAAGGCGCTTGCGTACATTGGTTCGCAAGGGCCTTGAAGGGAGGATGGTCCACAAAATGATATACAATAAAAAACCAAAGCCAAATCCTCCAAAAGCAAAGAGCGCGAAAATAATACGTACGATAGCCGGGTCAATTTTCATATAGTGGGCCAACCCTGCACACACACCGCCCAGCACTTTATCGTTATCTGCCCGGTACAAGCGGCGGGGCTCAGGTTCGCCGGCAGGAATAGAAGATGTGTAGGTTTTTCCCGACCCACCGTTTCCTGGAGGAACCGTAGTAAACAAAGCATCTTCCTGTTCAAAATCCTCAGGCCTACCCATGCTACCCATTACCACATTTACATCTTCATCGGTAATACAAACCGAACCCTTTTTCAGCTTTTCGTCGAACAACTCGGCAATGCGGTTTTCAATATCATTGATGATCTCATCCTTGCCTTCTTCCTGGGCGAAATAGCGGCGCAGGCTTTCTACATACTGCTTCAGCGTTTCATAAGCCGTTTCTTCAATGGGTATCACTCTTCCCTGAAAGTTTATATTTATTACCTTTTTCATGATCAATTCAATTTTATTGGTTGAAGTTGTTAGGTTCTTCAGCTAAAGCCTGTCCGTTTTGAGTCAGGGAATGCACGGCGTTGGCCAGTTCATTCCAGGTAGCCTGTAGTTCGGCATAAAAAGAAGCCCCTTTTTCGGTTAAAGAAAAATATTTTCGTGGTGGTCCTCCGGTGCTTTCTACCCAACGATAGGTAAGCAGGTCTGCATTTTTTAATCGCGTTAATAAAGGGTAAAGTGTTCCTTCCAGGATATTAAGGTTGGCTGCTTTCATTTCCTCTATAATATCACTCGGGTAAACCTCGCCACGCTTGATTATAGACAGGATACAAAATTCCAGTACCCCCTTTCTCATCTGGCTCTGCGTGTTCTCGATATTCATAATCTCGACGGTTTTTTCCTGCTTTCCCGGCCGGTAAAAGCTGGATGTTAACAAATTTGTAAGTTCCCATTGGAATGTCTAAAAAATCGCCTTTTCTTCATTTGTTCCTAACCTGTAGTCTTAGTTCATCTTTGTTGACATTCTGTTAATCTGAGTCAAAGGTAATAACTTATTTAATACTATGCAATACATAGTACCATTTTTATTTTAGTAGCTGGTAGTGAATAATGGTGTAGAAATGCCCAAAAGCCAATACAGCAAAGGGTTAGGGGATAAAACCTGGTTTCAGGATTTATTTTTAAATATAGATAAAAGGCTGTTTTGCAGGATGAATGGTGGTAAAAACGGGGCGGTTTCTTCATTTGTTCCTTTACTTTTATGGATGTTTGGGTTGCATTAAATACATCTTACATAAAATATTGATATGAAATATTCTTCCTGGGGTAAATGCCATGGGCTTTTTATACTGCTTTTAACTTTTAGTGTGGTATATGGTCAAAACCTGCCCATCCGTTATTCGGTGGCTAATGCGCATGCTCACAACGACTACGAGCATAATATCCCATTTGTTCAGGCTAATGCACTGGGTTTTGGTTCTATTGAAGCGGATGTAATACTATTGAATGATAGCTTGTTTGTGGCACATGATCCGAAAGATATAGTCCGGAAAAAGCTGTATTTCGAAAAGGACTATATCGAGCCATTGTTTAAATCTGTACAAAATGAAACGGGTACCGGTAGCAAACTAATATTACTGATTGATCTCAAAACCGAAGCGATTCCCACCCTCAACAAGGTAATCTCCATTATAGAAAAATACCCCGCGTTAACCCAAACTGCCGGGGTACAATTTGTTATTACCGGCAACCAGCCACCACCGGCAACCTTTGGCCAATACCCGGCATATATCTTTTTTGATGGAAACATTAACGACCCCGAACATATCCGGCAAATTAACCGTATTGGTATTTTCAGTGATAATTTCAGAAAATATTCCGATTGGAATGGGAAAGGTAATATACCTGGAAGGCAACGTGACGCCCTGACCGGGGTTATCCAAAAAGCGCATAGCCTGCATAAAAAGATCCGCTTTTGGGGTTGCCCGGATAATATCAATACCTGGTATGCTTTTATGGATTTGCAGGTAGACTATATCAATACCGACCATATTGAAAAACTCGCCGATTTTTTGAGCAACCTTCCGTCAACAACTTCTTTTCCCGCCAATCAATATCCACTGTACACTCCCCAGTATAAAGTAGATGGCATAGCAAAACCGGTAAAGAATGTAATACTAATAATAGGCGATGGAACAGGGCTAACGCAATGGTATGCGGGTTATACGGGCAACCAGGGCAAATTGAATGTATTTAATATGCGCAGTATTGGTTTGTCTTTAACAGCATCTGCCGATAGCTATGTCACAGATTCGGGCGCAGGTGGTACCGCAATGGCTACAGGGCATAAAACCAATAATGCCTTCATCGCGGCCCTGCCCGATAGTAGCAGCGTGCCTTCCATTCCCGAGCTATTGATCAAAAAAAACATTTCAACTGCCATCATCAGTACAGGTGATATTACAGATGCCACCCCGGCGGCGTTTTATAGTCATGTTGCAGACCGTAATGCTTCAGAGCAAATTGCCGAAAGTTTTTTAAGCTCGGATGTTGCCATATTAATTGGCGCTGGCGAAAAAAGTTTTAATGCCAGGAAAGATGGGAAGAATATAATAACTGCGATAAAAGATAAGCACTACACGGTGGTTACCGACATCAGTAATACCGACACCGTTACCAATAGCAAAGTGGTGGTGCTCGATGATAAAGCCGGATTACCGGCACACAAGGGCAGAAAGGATTTTTTGCAAAAGGCTTTGGCCTTCAGCACCTCGAAACTGAAGCGTAGTAAAAATGGCTTTTTTATTATGGCGGAAGGCGCGCAACCCGACTGGGCCGCACATGGCAACAAATTAGAATGGATGGTGCAGGAGGTGCAGGACCTGGATAAAGCCATTGGCGATATGATGCGGTTTGTGGATGAAGACAAAGAAACACTGCTTATTGTTACAGCCGATCATGAAACCGGAGGGCTAACGTTGCTGAATGGCGATGTGAAGAAAGGCAAAGTAGCCGGACAATTTTCAAGCGATGATCACTCCGCCGTGTGCGTACCGGTATTTGCATACGGTCCGCAATCCACATTATTTTCGGGTGTTTACCAAAATACAGAGATCTTTAAGAAAATCATGAGCTTGCTGGCGCGCTAGCATCGCAATTTGCAGGTGAACATGGCGTGTAAATGACCGGTAGTAAGCGAAGGGCGGTGAAATATAATCGGCAATTATAAGTTTCATTCCGTAATTTCGCGCCGCGAGTTTACAATAGACATATCAACAACCAATTTTTATTTCCTGGCAGCATGAATTGTAAAAATAGCAGTGTTTATGCTGCAGCCCTCTTTCTGGCCCTGTTTGTCTCACTTACCGGCATCGCTCAAACAAAAAAAGCCGCCCCCAAAGGAGAGCTCTACCTTTCATGGGGATATAATACCGAATGGTACACGCGCAGTAACCTGCATA
>CAYMKT010000013.1:8534-16186 GCA_964391065.1 uncultured Terrimonas sp.
CTCTACCTTTCATGGGGATATAATACCGAATGGTACACGCGCAGTAACCTGCATATTCACCAGCCTGAACTGGGAAATGAATATACCTTCAATCGGATTAAAGGACACGACAAAAGAGGCTGGGATAATGAATTACTAAAAAAGCCCATTTCCATACCACAATACAATTACCGGCTCGGGTATATGTTTAACCCTGAAAAGGGTTGGGGGGTAGAGATCAACTTCGATCATACCAAGTTTATTTTTGAAGATGAGCAGGATGTTTCGCTTACCGGAAAATTCAATGGCCGGGGTGTAGATACCACGGTACATTTTTCACATGCCAATGGTTCTTACTATTACCTGAATAACGGGGCTAATTTTTTGTTGTTTAACGTTGTTAAGCGATATAATATAGTCACGGACAGGACCGGGAATTTCAAACTGGATTTTTTGGGTAAAGCAGGTATTGGCCCGGTTATCCCGCACGTTGAAAACAGTTTTTTTGGAGATAAAAATGATCCCGGTTTTCAGTTGGGTGGATGGAATATAGGGATTGAAGCCACGTTAAAAGCCACTTTTTTTAGATATGTGTTTCTGGAATACAGTAACAAATTAGATTATGCCCGTTACTCCAATCTTAAAATTTACGAAGGAACTGCAAAGCAGGCTTTTGGTACCTATGAAATGATTCTGAGCCTGGGAGCTAATATACCGATAGGAAGGAAAACAGTTCATGAATAACTTTGTAACGCTGTTCGGGTTTCTCTTGTATTGCTTTCCCGATCTTTTTCCCTTTTATCTTTTTTAACTCCGGTGTTACTGCTTCGAACTGCAGCAGTGCATTGTCCATTTCAATAACTTTATAGTTGATCAATTACCGGTTGTATTATCTTGCAAAACTAATTCAGTTATATGCGCATCATATCTTATAATGTTAATGGTATACGTGCGGCTATTAAAAAAGGCTTCATTGATTGGTTGAAAACTGATCCGGCTGATATTATTTGCGTGCAGGAAACAAAGGCGCAAAAGGAGAATGTAAATCATGCCCTGTTCAATGATCTGGGTTATAGCGATTACTGGTATAGCGCGCAAAAAAAAGGCTATAGTGGAGTGGCAGTGTTTACGCGGATAAAGCCCGATAACGTGATATATGGAACGGGGCATAGGGTGAGCGACGATGAAGGCCGGGTAATACAAATGGATTTTGGAGATACCAGGTTAATCAACGCGTATTTTCCATCGGGCACCAGTGGCGATGTGCGTCAAACTTTTAAATACGAATGGTTGGATGAGTTTTTCAGCTATCTCAATGTAATCCGCGAAGAACATCCTAAGCTCATTTTGTGCGGTGATTATAATATTGCCCATAAAGAAATCGATATTCATGATCCGAAAGGCAATAAAAATTCGTCTGGTTTTTTGCCGGAGGAGAGAGCCTGGATGGACAAGTTTTTAGAAAAGGAGTGGATAGATTCTTTTCGTCATTTTAATACCGGCCCACACCGTTATAGCTGGTGGAGCCAACGTTTTCCCAGCGTGCGCCTGAATAACAAGGGCTGGCGGATTGATTATATTAATGTAACAAGTCCGCTTAAAGATAAGCTCGTTGCAGCAGAAATATATCCTGATGTAAAGCATAGCGATCATTGCCCTGTGTATGTTGAATTAAAATCATTATAATACCGGAGCAAAATCCATCCGCTCATTTTTCTAAATGCTTTCTGTGATTGTATATAACATTACCATAAAGATTCACCCCAATATTGAAGCAGAATGGGTAGGCTGGCAAAAGGAGGAACATATCCCCGAAATATTGGCAACAGGAATGTTTGACGATTATAAGATGTATCGTTTGCTGGAACTGGATGATACCGATGGCATTACATATACCATTCAATACTTTGCTTCGTCACTGCAAAGCTACCAGCGGTATATAAATGATTTTTCCGGCACCCTCCATAAAAAAGCAATAAACAGGTGGGGTGACCAATTCATTGCCTTCAGAACCGTAATGGAGCTTGTGAACTAATTGTGGAAAAGAATTAAAAAGAATTTCCGGGATTGAAATTTGTTGTAAATTCCCCTCAAACTCCCGGCCGGCAAGCACTTCAGCATTTTGTTTGTGAAACACTCTCCCAGTAAGGGTTTCAGGAGGAGGGGATATTTGATACTTGTTGTGCGTTATTGGCGTTACCGCTTACAATCCTTGTCCGGTGCGGGTTCGGAAAGAAAAAAGGATAAGGTTAAAAAGTGTAAAAAAATTTTGTTGGATGCGAAAAGCATCTATATTTGTCTACCTAAATAAAATTCTAAAAACGCTCTATCATGAACAAAGCTGAATTAATCGCAAAGATTGCAGACGATGCCGGTATTACAAAAACACAGGCTAACGAAGCATTAGATTCTTTTATTGAAGCTGTTACTAAAACACTGAAAGGCGGTGGTAAAGTAACATTAGTTGGCTTCGGTACGTTTTCCGTTTCTAAACGTGCTGCACGCAATGGCCGCAACCCACAAACTGGCGCTGTTATTAAAATCAAAGCTAAAAAAGTTGCCCGCTTTAAAGCAGGTAAAGAATTATCAGCAAAAATGTAATTCCAGCCGAAAGAACATTATAAGCAGGATACACCGGTTGTATCTTGCTTTTTTTATTTTTGTATTTGTATACGGCAATTCATTAAACAATAAATAGTAATGTTATGGGAAGAGGTGATAAAAAAACAAAAAAGGGAAAAATCGCGCAGGGGTCATTCGGTAAAAGCCGTCCGGCCAAACCTGCTAAAAAAGCTCCGGCAAAGAAAAAAGACGAAGGAGCCGCAAAGTAAATGAACGGGTTAATTGGGTTAAGCGGTTAATGGGTTAAGTAAACATTTTTTGACACTTAATTTGGCCTGCTTAACTCAATATAACTTTTTTCAGGTTGGGGCAAACAGGAGCATTAGGGCGCCAGCCGTTCAATTTTCCATTCATTGTTATTTTGTAAACTATATTGCAAGCGGTCGTGTAATCTGCCCGGTCTGCCTTGCCAGAATTCTATAATTATTGGCCGTACAACATAACCGCCCCAGTAATCCGGCCTTTCAATGTGATTACCAGCCAGTATTTTATTATTCTTTTCAAATTGGGCATCTATCCATTCCCTGCTCTCAATTACCCGGCTTTGCGGGGAAGTAATGGCGCCAATGCGGCTTATTTCAGGCCGGGAATGAAAGTAGCTGTCGCTTTCCTCAGCCGGTACTTTTTTTACCAGGCCGGTTATCCTCACCTGCCGCTCCAGTTCTTTCCAAAAAAAAACGAGACAGGCCTTCGGATTATCTTCTATTTGCTGCGCTTTGAAACTTTCATAGTTGGTAAAAAATACAAAACCCTTTTCTGAAAAACTTTTCAGCAAAACAATACGCGCCGAGGGGATGCCATCGGCAGATGCCGTTGCCAAAGTCATCGCATTCACTTCATCAATTTCAGACAATACGGCTTCCTGCCACCATTTGTTAAATTGCGCCACGGGGTCCGCTGCCAGTTCTTCTTCGAGCAGTTTCTTTTTTGAATAATTAATGCGCATGCCGGCAATTTCTTTTTTCATAACCTATAGCGTATTTGATTGTGCAGATGAGCAAAGGTAGTTCCAATTTTGTTTGTTTTATTGTGGCAGACTCGGTGAATTTCGCATGTAATCACTTTACATTTGCAACATTAGAGATCCGAGATATTATTTTGAATGGATAAAAACAAGCGTTCGGTACTGCTCCTTTCGCCCTGGCAGATGGGAGACGAAAAGGCAGCGATCAACTTATTGGTAATTACGAAAAAAAATAGCGCGATAAGTTATCAAGACAGCGTGCTCACCTCGCCGGTAGTAAGAAAGGAGTTTAAGGATTATCCCCAATCTGCTAAGGAACTCTTAATGAGCTGTTGTATAGAATCAATAGCCGAAAACAGCGCCCATGTTCGAAAGCGCTTCAATTTGCAAAGTGGCGACGATACCTATAAAGCATTTGCCCGTAGAAATAGTATCAGATACTGGCATAAAATTTTTACGTCGTTTCGTCCTTATTTTCCACTGGTTAAATGGTACTATAGAAAAAGAAGGTCGGGAACCTCAGCCTATTTAACGGCGCCATGTACTTTCAGTACCTGCAACCCTACCCTGGAATTCGGGGTTAACAAAGTAGATAATGCCCTTACGCTGGACATCACGGTCATATTGGGTGGAACCGCCTATCCGCTGGGCATTTTTGAGCGCACCTATTTTTTGCTTGAAAGTAAAAACGAATACTTTATCCTGGGTTACCAGGATTACCAAACACTGGAGCAGTTAGCGCAAATTGATATGCCGCAATATGCGCACAGCCCCGATGCATTTGCAAGGAACATACTGGTTAATCTTGAAAAAAATTATAAGGTAAGCCGAAACGGTCATTTTCATGTAGAAGAAATAACGGTAAAGCCGGTTAACCGGCTTTTACTGAGTGAACTCAGCAATGCGTTCCTCATGCTTACTCCACAGTGGTTGTACGATGGGGTTAGCGTGGAGGGAGAGTGGGCAGGTGATTTTTCAGTAACGAAGGATGGCGTTACCTGTTTGGTAAAAAGAAACAAGGAGAAGGAGTCCGAATTTGTACAAACCCTCGTTGAGCTTCACCCTAATTTCGCCAATCAACGTAACGGCTATTACTACCTTTCGTTTGCAGATGCTCAAAAAAAGCAATGGTTCTTAAAAGTATATCACCGGCTTCTGCAAATGGATATAGAGATTGTGGGAATGGATATGCTGAAGCATTTCAGGTATTCGCCACACCAGGCAAAAACGGTATTAAAACTGGTGGAGGAAAAGGAGCATATTCTTTTGTATGAAATGGAAGTATGGTTCGGCACTGAAAAAGTACCCTTGAATGAGTTGCAAAGAATGTTGCTGGCAGGTCAAAAGGCGGTATTGCTGAAAGATGGGTCATTAGGCGTGCCCGGCGAAACGTGGCTTCAACAATATTCATCACTGATAAAGCACGGTAAAGTAAAAAATAACACGATTGAATTGCTGCGGTGGATGGCGGTGGCCGAAAGCGATACGCCGGAATCACCCGGACTGATCTCGGAATCCATTAAACAAAATTGGTGGAAAAAATGGAAACAATGGCAAACCGGTACTGCATCCTTATACCCTTTATCCCCTTCCGTTGGGGCATCGTTACGCCCATACCAGCAAAAGGGATATGAATGGCTGCTGCTGCTGAATGAAATTGGTGCAGGAGGCTGTTTGGCCGATGATATGGGACTGGGTAAAACCCTGCAGGCCATTTGCGCCATCATGCATTTTGTTGACCGGCATCCACAGTCCAAAAGCATTGTTATTTGCCCCGCTTCCCTTGTGTATAACTGGCAACAGGAATTTGAGCGATTTACCCCTGGCTTGCGAACGCTTGTTTATCACGGTCCGCTAAGGGAAAAAGAACAAATTACCCAAACGGAGATACAGGTTATTATTACCACCTACCATACCATGCGGGCCGATGCGGAATGGTTGTGTGATCAGATGTATGGCGTTGCCGTTATCGATGAGAGTCATAATATAAAAAACCCGTTAACTCAAATCGCCCAGGCGGTAATGCAGTTGCGCGCTAATTTTCGGTTAGCCTTAAGCGGTACTCCGGTAGTGAATAATACATTCGATCTGTATACACAGCTCAATTTTGTAGTGCCGGGCTTATTTGGCACCCGTGAGTTCTTCAAAAGAGAATATGCCGATCCGATAGACAACAGGCAGGATGAAGAGAAAATAGCATCGCTCAAAAAGCTTACCGCTCCTTTTGTGCTGCGCCGCACTAAAGAGCAGGTTGCAAAAGACCTGCCGGATAAAACAGAATCCATATTGTGGTGCGAGATGAATGGCTCACAAAGAGGAGTGTATGAGGATATATTGCAACAAACCCGCAATAGCATCTTCCTGGAAATACAAAACCATGGACTGGCAAAAAGTAAATTCTCTATTTTGCAGGGTATGATGAAGCTCCGCCAGGTGTGCAGTTCTCCTTTGTTGCTGCCTGAGCAGGAACCGCGATGTAGCGAGTCTGTAAAAATGGAAGTATTAATGGATGAGCTCGGTAATTTGCTGAGCAGTCACAAAGCGCTTGTGTTTTCACAATTTAGTTCCATGCTGCATTTACTGGCCAACGAATGTAAAAAAAGAGGGTTTTCATTTTATCATTTTGATGGGCAAACCCCAGCCGCTAAAAGAACGGAAATGGTCAATGCTTTTCAGGAGGAAGATAATACGGTTCATTTATTTTTGATCAGCCTTAAGGCAGGCAATACCGGGCTAACCCTTACTTCGGCAGATTACGTTTTTCTTTTTGATCCCTGGTGGAATACTGCGGTTGAAACACAGGCCATAGACCGCACCCATCGCATAGGGCAAACAAAAAATGTATTCGCGTATAAAATGATTTGCAAGGACAGTATTGAAGAAAAGATTATTACCCTGCAGCAAAAAAAGAAAAAACTCTCTGAAGAATTGATATCTGCAGATGAAAGCTTTGCAAAATCGCTCACCGAGGAAGATGTGCAATACCTGTTTAGTTGATGCGGAATATAGAAGATGTACAAATAATATTCGCATTAGCCGTCCACCAGCGTTCCAACTTTCTCTCCATTTACCACCCGTAGCAGGTTGCCTGGTTTGTTCATATCAAAAACAATAATGGGAAGCCTGTTTTCCATGCAAAGGGTAAAAGCCGTCATATCCATCACCTTCAGGTTTTTGTCTATACACTCCCGGAAGGTAATGCTGTCGTATTTGGTAGCCGTGGGGTCTTTTTCAGGATCGGCTGTATAAATGCCGTCTACTCGTGTGCCTTTCAAAATTACATCTGCCTTTATTTCTATTGCCCGCAGGGAGCCGGCTGTGTCTGTAGTAAAATAGGGGTTACCCGTTCCCGCGCCAAATATTACAATTCTCTTTTTTTCAAGATGCCGCATTGCTCTTCTGCGGATATAGGGTTCGGCAATCTGTTCCATCTTGATGGCGCTCAATAGCCGGGTAAACAAGCCCGTTTTTTCCAACGCTGCCTGCAAAGCCATGCCATTAATAACGGTGGCCAGCATACCCATATAGTCTCCATGCGCTCTTTCGATGCCCGTATCCGATTCATTCATTCCCCTGTAAATATTACCACCGCCAATAACAACGGCTACTTCAACACCGGCATCATGAACGGATTTTATTTCCCTGGCAAATTCCCTGAGAATATCAGGATCGAGCCCGAAACTGTTATCGCCCACCAATGATTCGCCGGAAAGTTTGAGAAGAATACGTTTGAATTTTTGTTGCATGCGGAAGAAATTTGCGCTGCGAAGATAGGGGAATTTATGTATGATAGGAGATGAGACGCTGCAATGGGTGCATTCCAAATTGTCGCTGCATATTTAATTGCCCTCACCCTTTTTATTCCCTCTCCGTCCCGCATATGCGGGAGCGAGGGAATAATGGTGCGACAATTGAAATGCACCCGCTGCAATTCAAATGTAGGGATCTGAAGTAATACAAAGTAAATTCCGGATGCCTGGCGCCGGAGGTTTTATGCATCTTTAAGATGGTTAACTGTTTGCATCGTTTATGCTGCGCCAACTCCGGAAGTATATGCAGCGGCTGTATCGAGCAATTTTGCAGCCTT
>CAYMKT010000013.1:16286-19104 GCA_964391065.1 uncultured Terrimonas sp.
ATGGAAGTTCGGGAACTTATTCCGAACGCAGGTAACATTACTGTTATTGTAATGGTAATTTCTTTTGATTTTTGAGACGAGCTATTTGTATTCCTTCCGTTTTTATAATGAAGGAAGCTGGCTGCAAGTTGAAAAATTTATCGCTTATATATCGCTTTCAAATTTCCTGAGTACTTTTTTCATCTGTTCTTCAATTCCTTTATTGCACAGGTTTCCGATGCTGCCTTCATGGGTGTGGTGGAGCTGTTTTTTATAATCGAAATGAAATGCACCGTTGTCAATATCATTTCCCACCTGGCGGTAAGCATCGCGAAAAGACACTCCTTTGTTAACGAGTTCATTTACGGCTTCCACACTAAAAAGATACCTGTATTTTTCGTCATCCAGAATATTGTCTTTGATGCTAATGTTCGAAAGCATTAATATCACCATTTGAATGCAGGCCTTCAATTCTTCAATAGCGGGAAATAATATTTCCTTGGTGAGTTGAAGATCGCGGTGATAACCGGAGGGAAGATTATTGATGAGCAATGTTAATTCATTGGGCGTAGCCTGTATGCGGTTGCATTTTGCACGTACCAGTTCAAATACATCAGGGTTTTTTTTGTGCGGCATAATGCTGCTGCCGGTAGTGAGTTCATTGGGAAAAGAAATGAAGCCGAAATTTTGATTCATATATAAACAGGCATCCATCGACAGTTTACTCAAAGTTGCGGCAATGCTGCTGATGGCGGTTGCTACTATTTTTTCAGTTTTGCCACGGCTCATTTGTGCATATACCGCATTGTAATTTAATGAGGCAAACCCCAGTAATTCTGTTGTGATCGTTCTGTTTAACGGGAATGAAGAACCGTAGCCTGCACCGCTGCCCAACGGATTTTTATTGGCTACCTGGTAGGCGGCCACCAATAATTCAAGGTCGTCTGTCAGGCTTTCGGCGTATGCTCCGAACCATAGCCCAAATGACGACGGCATGGCAATCTGCAGATGAGTATAACCAGGAAATAGTTTGTCTTTGTATTTTTCGCTTTGAGCAATCAGCAGGTCAAATAATGTTTTTGCGTCATCTCTTATTTGTATAATTTCTGCCCGCAGGTATAGCTTCAGATCCACGGCTACCTGGTCGTTCCTGCTTCTCCCGCTATGTATTTTTTTCCCTGCTTCTCCTATGCGTTGCGTTAATAAATATTCCACCTGCGAGTGCACATCTTCTATGCCTTCTTCTATAGCAAATTTTTTTGCTTCCACGTCCTTCAAAACACTTTCAAGTCCCTGTACTGCCTGGGCGGCGTCGTTGCTATTCATTAACCCTACCTCCTTAAGCATTTTTACATGCACAATAGATCCCTGAACATCATATTTTGCAAGCAGCAGGTCAAATTCCTTGTCTCTTCCAACAGTAAATTTTTCTATCAGTTCATTTACAGAAGAGCTATCTTTTTGCCAAAGTTTCATTTCAAATGATTTCAGGTTGCAAGATACAGGTTTCGGCTAAGAGCTTTGGCGATATGAATTGCAATAATACCGGTAAAATTTTCACCTCCTTTTGGGAATATGGATGCCAAAGCCTGTAACTTTAAACCCTTTCGGTTTTACCGGTTGCAGGCGCCGAACCATAAACAAAATAAATTTCAAAGCATGAATTTTTCGAACTATAAAAAGGGAACAGCATCGGTATGGGCCGGGGAAGGCGATTTGTTTGTAAAAGGAGCGGCTACCTCCCCCATTGTAAATAGTGTGGCGTTTTCGTATACCGACCTGGATGAGTGGTATGCTGTTGCTACAGGGAATGCCAAAGGATACATTTACAGTCGCAATACTAATCCTACGGTTGCGGTGCTCGAAGAAAAGATCCGTTTACTGGAGGGAGCTGAAGCTGCTACATCATTTGCCACCGGTATGGGCGCCATCAGTAATACTTTATTCACTTTTCTTACGCCGGGTAAAAGAGTGGTTTCACTGAAAGATACCTATGGCGGTACGAGCAAAATATTCCTCGATTTTTTGCCTGTATACCATGTAGATGTGAAACTTTGCGATACCGCCGATCATGAACAGATTGAATCGGAAATCGCTAAAGGTTGCGACCTGGTATATCTTGAAACACCCACCAATCCTACCTTAAAAATTGTCGATATTCAAAGGCTGGCATTGGCAGCAAAAAAAGTGGGCGCCGTAGTGGTGGTAGACAATACGTTCGCCACGCCAATCAATCAAAATCCTTTAACACTTGGGGTAGATCTCGTTATCCATAGCGCTACAAAATTTCTTTGCGGACATTCGGACGCGATGGGCGGATTGTTATGTGGTAAAGAAGAACTCGTAAAAAAAGTATTTCAGTTCAGGGAGATCAATGGTGCCAGCCTGCAGGCCGACCCTGCATATATGATTGCAAGGGGGATGAAGACACTGGAATTGCGTATTGAACGCCAGAACGCATCAGCAATTACGATTGCAAAGTATTTAAAAGCGCATCAAAAAGTAAGCGATGTTTATTATCCGGGTTTAACAACACATCCGGGACATCATATAGCCAAACAACAGATGTCGGGCTTTGGCGGTATACTGAGCTTTTCGCTTGATGGCGGCTACGAACTGGTGAAGAAAATGTTGCCGCAATTAAAGCTGGCGCATCTCGCAGCCAGCTTAGGTTCGGTAAGTACACTTGCCGGCCCTCCACGAACAACCAGTCATGTTGAACTTACAGAAGAGCAACGCAAACTGTTGGGTATCCCTGAAAGCCTGATACGATATTCTGTAGGGATAGAAAACGTGGATGATTTGTTGGCAGACCTCGATCAGGCATTGGCTTTAATTT
>CAYMKT010000013.1:19204-43908 GCA_964391065.1 uncultured Terrimonas sp.
TTTTATTCGCCACTTTTACTTCAGGAGGTAGCTTTCCGGGAATGACCTGCTTAAAATGCTGCTGCATCAGTATGTTGATAATAGCTTCAGCCGATTTTTTGTCTATCACAGTTGCTTTCGCAATACCTTCCATTACCAGCATCAAATCATATGCAGTAGTTGTATTATTCAGGCCCAGTTGAAACGCTTTGTCATCTTCCACGCCACGCAATATCGTCATATCTTTGGCGCCGATGCTGCGCATGGTGGCGGTTACATTTTTGGCGCCCACCAGGTCGATGATATTATTGGTGGCCAGGTTGCTGCTTTCGGTGATCATGCGAAAAAGCAGATCGTACAGGGGAAGCTTTTCGCCAATATGCAGGTAAAGATCATGCTCGCTGTCATTTACGGAATCTTGTGAATAAAGACTTCCATCTACAATGCTGGCAAAACTGTTTTTTACTATGATAGAATCGCCGATGGAAAACCTCCCTTCAGTGCTCTGCTTATATGTTTCAATAAGCACGGGGGTTTTCATGGTACTTGCTGCATGAAAATTATCGTGTTCGTTCCAGAAGAAGGTCTCATTGTTGTCGAGATTCTTAAAAGCTACCCCAAATTTTCCTTCGGGATGCGTGGCAAATACAGCGGCTATTGCTGATCTGAGTTGCGTTGTATCTTTCCTGGGTTGATCTGACATATTAAGAAGTGTGCTGAACACGATTATTAAATGAAGAGGGTTCATGGGGTACTTTTTTAATTGGATAATTTTTCTTTTTCTTTAACCGGCTTCAGCAAAAGATTGGAAAAGTTAAGATCGGAGTCCGGGTCAATAATGGTGAGTTTTACCTGGTCTATGCTGGTATCGGGATTCAGTGCAAAAGTGACATACGAATCACCCTTAAAATCCTTATTTCTAAAATGCGCTATAAATGTGTCGTGATGAAAGGGAGTTAAATCAGCGATTATTTGAGGGGAATGATCAAATTGTAACACCAACCCTGCCGCCTCTTTTGTGATGGTAAAGTCGCCGCACAAATCATCTCTGTAATTGCCTGCATATTTTTCAAGTGGAAGTGACACCGCGGCAACGCCATCCCGAACTAATGTATTTTTCTTCCGCCCGTTTGCCAGCTTTATCATACTGCTGTCTGATAATTGCTTAAACCCTGCAGTCCAGTCAAATAACGGGTTATCCATATAATAATCTAGCAAATGATAAATGACAGACCAGTAAGCGCCTGTAGCTTCCTGGTTGGTGAATACAGCAATACCCAGTTTAATATCCGGAACCATAGCCACCTGCGATACAAAGCCATCCAATTTGCCACCATGGCCCACCACCTTGTATTTACCGTAGTTATAGGCACGCAACCCTAAAGCGTATCCATAAAAATCGATTTTAGCCGGTTTAATCGGTTCTTCCACTTTGGAAACAGGAATAGGCACTACCACTTTCCATAATTGATCGGTTGCATCCGGTTTAAATATGATTTTCTTATTCATTGCTCTTCCTGAATCGAGTTGGGTGATCAACCATTTGGCCATATCATTGGCATTAGACGCAATGCCCCCGGCAGGGTCGCCCACATCTCCGATAGCTGTTTCAAAAACCTGTTTCATTTCAGTAACCCTTCCATTATTGCGGAAATGCGCAGCCGAAATATTGGACTGTTTTTTGAAATCGGAAAACCTCGATGTGCTTCCTGTCATTCCTATTTTGTCAAAAATTCTGTTTTTAATAAAATCTTCCCATTCCATACCCGACACTGCTTTTATTAATTCGCCGGCTGCCAGGTATAGAATGTTATCATACGCATAGGTCGTTCTAAAACCCCGCACCAACGGGATATGCCGAATCCTCCGCACAATTTCTTTTCTGCTGTAATCAGAAGGTGGAAATAACATCAGATCGCCTGCATAAGCGGGAATGCCGCTATGATGCACGAGCAAATCACGAACCGTAATGTTCGCCGTTACGTAGGGATCCGACATTTTAAACCAGGGCAGGTACTCAACTACGGGATTGTCCCATTTTATTTTTCCTTCCTCCACCAGTATGGCCAACGCACTGGCGGTAAAGGCTTTTGAATTGGATGCTATCAGAAATAAAGTATTGGCATCTACTGCCTCAGTTTTACCCAGCTTTTTTATACCATAGCCCTTTGCCGATACTATTTTGCCATCTTTTACAATAGCAATACTTGCACCGGGTACTTCAAAAGTTTGTAATACTTTGGTAACGAAGGCGTCAAAATTGGGAGGAAGACCGGACTTCGATGGCTGAGCGAGGGCGAATTGCACTGATATCACAAAAGCCATTGCTGATAATACAATCCTGGATCGGTTCATGCAGAGCATATTTTATGGTGTGTAAGCATAAAGCAGGGTAACAAATTCTTCATCAGGCTAATCAAGCGGCACATAAAATTCTTTGAAACGGGTTAAAGCTATTTTAGCTTCTTCGGGCTTATTTAGTTTTTTTATAGAAATGCTTTTTAAAAGAATCCGCCAGCGCCTTTCCCATTGCCACACCCGCCAGGTTTTCTGAAGCGCTGCCATGAAAATAAAGGATGGGGAAGTTAACGGCGCTGTCTGCTGTGGCGTTGTGGTGGATGGAGAGAAAAACATCGGCTTTTGCTGATACGGCCATTTCAGCTCTCGCGGCTAATGTAACGCTTTGATCATTTTCCCTGGTAAGTATCACCGTAGCGCCTTTATTTTCCAGCTTGTGCTTTAGCAACAATGCTACACGCAAATTAACCCATTCTTCCCGTTCGCCGGTTGGGCCTACCCGGTAGGCGTCTGTTAAGGCTGTTCCACCATGCCCCGGATCTATACATATAATCTTGCCACGCAGTACTGCGGAGGTGTCAGTAGCCGCTGCGCATAAATGGGAAAGCACCATATGTAATATCAATACCAACCGTTTCATGGCTGCTGTAATTTTCTGATCAAAAAATCTGCAACGGCTTCATCAACTTTAAGAATATTGGAATATTTCATCCAGTGATGCGTTTCATCGGGAATAACAAGGCTTTCAAAAGGAAACCTTTTTTTCTCAAATCGTCGTACAAGATCAACACTCTGACGAAACGGCACATTACCATCGTCATCGCCATGTATGATCAAAACGGGCGAGGTCCAGGTATCAAGATAAGCCACCGGCGATGACTGCCAGGCAAGTTCCCTTGCCAAATCTGCATCAGGCGCCTGTTCTTCTTTGGTGATGCCGGGCGCAAAAGTTAGCAGGTTATGCTCGCCGTGAATATCTACACCTGCCGCAAATAATTTGGAGTCTTTGGCTAAGGCCATTGCTGTGAGAAATCCACCATAGGATCCGCCGTATACCCCTATTTTTTGGGAATCAATGTTTGGCTGTTGGGCCAGCCATTTCCCCGCCGCCTGTATATCTAAGTATTCCGAAGCGCCATATATCCAGGCATGGTCGGGGTGCTGAAATTCATATCCATACCCTATTCCTAACCGGTAGTTTACCGAAAGCACAACAAATCCTTTGCTGACCAGATATTGATTAAGGGCATAAGTATTGGCATAATAGTCCCCATAATGCCAGCCCAGCAGCATTTGTCTTTCCGGCCCGCCGTGTATAAACAAAACAGCAGGTTTTTTGGAAGGTCCATCTTTAGGTTCAAATAGTTGCCCGTATACTTCCTGTCCGTCAGCGGCTTTAAATCTTACCGGCTTTGGTGTGACCAATTGGTCCGATGGAAATTGTTTTGGAATAAGAGGTTCGTTGATCAATTTCAATTTGCCGTTGTTAAAGGGAAGCACAGCCGCCAGGGCAGGTCGCTTTGCTGTGGCACTCAGGAAGGCTATAAACTTTCCATCACCGGTGACAACAGGAAAGGTTTCAATGCCATCTCCTGGAGTAAGCATTTCCATTGCAGGTTTATCAACCGGAACACGAATAATATGCCGGCGGTCGCGGTCATCTTTATCAGGGCCGTAATTGGCGCTGAACAACAACCATTTTCCATCCGGGGTTATTTTGATATGTTCCGCAATAAAATTCCCCTCGGTAAGTAAGCGTGGCGCTCCGCCGTCCGCGGCAATTGAATATAGATGCGGCCATCCGTCGTGGCAGGAAACGTATACAATGCGATCGCCTGCGGCCCAGTGCAGGTTATATCTTCCATTTGTGCCGGGAACAGAGCCGCGGAGCGTTTCGGGCGCTTTCCATAGTTGAACAGCCTTGCCCGTGTTCAGATCTGCCGTCCAAATGGCCCATGGCACATGCTTGTTAATGGTGAGAGAATCGGGGGCGCCCCCGAGGGCAGGTCGTCGAATGAAAACAATTTTCTTTCCGTTGCGCGACCATTTTGGCGACTGGTCCCTGGCAAAAGCAGGCGCTATCCATTCTATAGCCGATGAAGAATCTTTAAATATGCCAATAAAGGAATGATCGGAGCGGGAAGAAACGAACAGGACTTTTGAGCCATCCGGAGCCCATTGCATACCGCTTGTTTTTCCGCGTGCATAAAACATGTTTTTTGCCGGGGAAGATCCGTCTATAAGCGCAATTCGGGACTGGTCGTTTTTGATGAACGCTACTTTTTTACTATCGGGAGATATGATGGGATAATCCCCTTCATCCAGCAAAATGGGTTTGCCACCTTCAAATGGTATGCTGAATACCTGTATTTGTTGCGCATAAGGGGCGGAGGATGGATTTCGCGGAACGCGCTCATCGTAAGCGCCGTGATCGGCGCCCTTTACAAACACCAACCATCTTCCATTTGCAGAAATGGAAACGCTGCTGATCTCCTGGCCATCATCTTCCTTGTAATCGGTAAGCTTCCTCAGTACAAAACCGGGTCCTTCCGCCACATAAATATTTCGGATACCCTTTTCATTAATGGTTAATGCCATTTTTGAATCACCGGTTGAGGCAACAAGTTCAGCGGGAAACGGATAAGAGGTAATGTCCTCCATGCTGAAACCCTGTGCCGCACATTGTTGTTCAGCTACTAAAAAAAGGAAACAAAAAAAAAGGATAAAGATTTGTCTCATGAACAGATCCTGTTTTATGAAATGAATATAAAGCGACGTTTTTCAACCTGGCGCCGGCATCAAAAAAAGCGGCCCTGAAACGGGCCGTTTTTTGCATAAAATCAAAAGCAGATGTCGAATATTTTCTGGTCTATTCGCGATACTTGCCTTTTGCACATGAGGTGCAGCAAAACGCTTAGCTGCTCCGTAGTTTTCTACAGAACCGGGCTTCAGAGCCGGTCCTGGAAAATCATACCTGTGATGCTTTTACTCATCCCAAAAGAGCCGCTCATCCAGTCCGGTAACAGGAGGTACATTAGGCCCATTCCTGCTCACCTCTTTTGATGGATAAGCCAGCCTCCGGATAAATGTTGGCAAAGCGGCGTTTAAAGGAAGTCCGAAATCTTTATACTTGTAATCATATCTCCTGGCATCTACCCAGGTTTCGGGGTTTAGAAAAGTAGCTACGTATTTTTCTTTGAAGATGAGGTCTAATGAAATATTTGCTTCTCCAACACTTACGGATGGGTTATTAACATAGGTGCTCTCATCTCCGGCCGCCACACCTACTTTTGCCATATTCGCCTTTATGCCATCTATGTAAGCCTGGTATGCTCTTGCTTTGTCGTTATTTCTGAATGCTGCCTCCGCTTCTATGAACTTCAATTCGGCATAGGTAACCAATTGAACCGGTGCATTTCCTTTTGAGTAAAACCCATCAACAGACAAATAAGATTCCTCATCGTCAGTCCCTGTGCCAATACGGCCTGCACCATTCGGAGTGCCCCTGTAATCGCCGTATTTGGTAATGGTGGCAACCAGGGGAAGACGCGGATCGAACAACCCGTAGGTGGTGCCATTCATTGCGTCTACGACTTGTGTGCTTAGCCAACCGTTCAGCAATAAAACGGTGTTGTTGTAAGCAACCTGGTTCCAGGGGCTTCTGCCGTTAAACGCAGTTAAAGTAGCATCGTCACCATTGTTGTCGTAGGCATTATTGAGTGCATTCAACACGTTGGTTGCACTGTAGCTTGCTGTTTTGGAGAGTTGATTTAAGAACCTCGCCTTTAAGGCATTCGCGGTTTTAATCCACGCCCCTATATCGCCATTATGAATAACATCGCTTTGCGGATCCACATTAAGCGTGGCGCCTGTTTTATTCAACTCGGCGATTCCTTCGTCAAGCAACTGCAACGTTGAATCATGGAGCGCTTCCTGGCTGTCAAATGTTGGGATCAGCAGTTCGGGTCCCTGTAAGGCTTCAGTATAGGGAACATCACCAAAACTGTTGATGAGCATATTAAGATTATAGGCCATCAGGATTTTACCTATTCCAATATGATAGGTAGCGCCTTTTTCAGCAGCCAGGTCGCTCATCTGTTTGATGTTCATCATACAGTTATAAAAGTTAGTCCAGGTGCCTGAATAATCCACTTCATTGTAAATATCTGCATCGCTACCCTGCGTGTTAGAAGCCAGGTATTGGGTGTAATAAGAAACCACGTCGCCCATTCGGTATGAATTGAGCCCGGTCTCCAGGGTTACTTTTGCCATCAAACCATTTATGGGAGGATCTGTTACCAGGTTGGGGTTATCCAGTTTGTCGAGGTATTTTTCGCACGCTGTAAAACTTAGTGCTAAAGACCCCAATAAAAGTATATTGATAATTTTTTTCATTGTGAATGGTTTTAGAAAGTAAGGTTTACAGAAAAAATATAATTACGGGTGGCTGGGTACGTAAATCCCGAAAAGCCGTCAACATAACTTCCGGAGCTGAATGAGCTTGCTTCAGGATCAAAAGTGCTGTATTCGGTTTGCAGCCAAAGATTGTTTCCTGTAAACGTAATAGAAGCGCCGCTGATAAAGCCGGAGCGTTGCACAAAGGAAGGAGGCAGACTGTAAGACAGCGCCAATGTACGCAACCTTACCCAGGAAGCATCTTCAATAAACGTTTCGGAGTCGCCACGGTAATAGTTTCTATAGTAACCATTGCCGTAGTCTACGCCATCCGGGCCAACACCCTGACCGAGCCAAACTTCCTTGGTATTTTTTGAACCGTCTGCGAGTACTCCATCAAATACAATCATATCGTTGCGGTTCTCTGAGCTTTTTTGTAATGCAAATGACCCCAGGAAGTTGGCGAACTGGTTATACCGGTAAACGCCCTGTTGCGCATCGAGCAGGAGATAGAGGCTCAACGATTTATACCGCAGTGTGCTGCTTAAGCTGCCAATCCACCTGGGCTGCGAGTTGGCGATGTATTGTTGCTTGGATGCAGGATTCAGCACCGGGAATCCATTGCTGCCGATTACTATCGGTCGGTCTTTATCAAGAACCGTTGGGTCCTCCACGTCATTGCCAAAATAACGCTGGTAAGTTCGTCCATACAACGAGCCTACAGGTTGGCCGGGAATGTTCTTTTGGGTTACGGTTGAACTCAGGTAGCCGAAGTGGCTGCCCATGGTCATTTCGGTGAGGTCGGGATAAATCGATAACACTTTGTTTTTGTTTGCCGTGTAGTTTACGCGGAGATCCCAGCTAAAATCTTTTGTTAGTATGGGGGTGCCCGAAACACTGATTTCTACACCTTTGTTTCGTATGCTTCCCGAGTTAAGATAAATTTGTTCGTAGCCGCTTGTTATCGGAACGCTTACCGGTATAATCAGGTCTTTACTGGTATTGTTATAGTACGTAAAGTCCACGCCCAGCCTGTTGCGGAACATTCTCAATTCAATTCCTCCCTCATAGGATGATGTAAACTCCGGGCGAAGATTGGCGTCGCCGTTTTGGGTAGAAAGGCTAAAAGGAAGCACTCCGTTGGTAAGTGGTGTGCCAATATTATAGCCCGAAGAGGTGGCGTACGCTGGCGCATCCTTACCAATTTTAGCAAACGAGAACCGAAGTTTACCGTACGATATCCATTGTGGCATTTGGAAGTTTTCCGAGAATATCCAGCTTCCGCTTACTGATGGATAGAAAAAGGAACGATTCGCTTTTGATAAAGTGGAGGTCCAGTCATTCCTTCCTGTTAATGTCAGGTAAAGAAAATTATCCCAGCTCAATGTCCAGTCTCCAAAAAGACCAATAATCCGGTAGTCTTTTTTGTAGGTAGAACCGGTAACCCTTTTGGCGTTGCTCAGGTTATAAAAAGTAGGTACTACCAATGTATCGCCCTGGGCATACACACTTGTTCGTGTTGCCTCATAGAGGTCGTGGCCTATTTTAAAAGACGATTGGATATGATCGGTTAGCTTGTTTTTAAAATTCAACATTAAGGTTGAATTCAATATGGTGTTTTTGATATTATAGCTCATAATTGTTCCGTAACCAAAATCACTTGCCGGATAAATTTCATCAGGCACCCCTAATGGGCCTGGAGTATGCTCACTTCGGGAATCGTTATAGATATCAGCACCAAAACGGTAATTGATATCAAGCCACCTTACCGGGGAATACGTGAAGTGCGTGTTGGAAATCACCCTGTCTACATCATCCCTGTAGTCTTTTCCGTACAATACGTAAATGGGATTTTCATTATCCGATCCAACAATGGTGTTTTGCGACCCGTCGGGTTTGATATAATCCCATATATCCCATCTCGGAGAGAAATAGGTGAGATTTTCGTTGTAGCGGTCCGAATTGCCCCGTCTGCCGCCGGATTTGATATAGTTTACAGAACTTCCAAAGCTGAATTTTTCGGAAAACCTGAATTCACCTCCCACCTTTACCGAGTAGTTTTTGTAATCTGTAAAGGGCATGATACCTTCCTGGTTAAACTGAGAGAAAGAACCATTAAGGATGGCTTTTTCGGTACCGCCCGACAAATTAAGCGTGTTCCGGAAAGAATTCCCTGTTTTATAACCGTATTTAAAGTTATTGAAAATGGCATCCGGGTGTGTGGGGTCAATGGCCTTGGCTTCGGGAATAGTGGGTCCGTACACCGGCCAGAAATCGTTGGGGTTGTATTCCCCAAACCAGCCCTGTGTAAATTTATCTTCTGTGTCGGGATATTTGTTGATCTCGTCAATACTGTAGGTACTGGTGTAGCTGGCCCTCAGTTTCCCGACTTTCCCGGATTTAGTGGTAATGATAATAGCGCCGGTAGACGCTCTTAAGCCATATAAAGCTGTTGCGGCTCCGCCCTTTAAAACATTAATGCTTTCGATGTCGTCGGGGTTGATGTCGGCTGCACGGTTACTTATACCATTAAGGCTGCTGCCATCAGCAACGTCTGTGGAGTTATCAATCGGCACGCCATCAATTACAAAAAGAGGCTGAAAATCCCTTGCCCCATCCAAGGAGTTTAGTCCTCGAAGAATAATTTTAGCTCCCTGCCCGGGCGCGCCTCCACCGGAATTAATCTGCAGTCCGGTAGCTTGTCCCTGCAATGCATTGATCACGTTGGTTTGCTTACTGGCAGACAGGGTTTCACCGCTTACTTCCTGGGCCGAGTATCCTAAAGATCTTTTTTCCTTTTTTATGCCCAGCGCGGTTACGGTAACTTCGGTCATGCTGGTTTTATCTTCCGCAAGCTGCAGGCTGATATCGGTAATATTGTCGTCAGTTACAGTAATTTTTTTTATCTCGGTGCTATAGCCAACGGCAGACACCCGTAATGTATAATTGCCGGCTTGAACACCCGAAATTAAAAATGCGCCATTTATATCCGCTATGGTTCCTTTTTGTGTTTCAATGATCATAATTGTTGCATTGGGTATAGGGTCTCCCGCTGCGGATATTATCTTTCCTTTTATTCCACCATCCGCATTTTCTTCCAAAAAAGTATTAGCTGTTTGCAAAGCAATAGATGACGGCTTAATTTTTTTAATGATGATATTGGCATTTACCATTTCATACTGGAGGTCGGTTTCCCGTAACAGGTCGTTCAACACCCTGTCCAGACTGGTAACTGAAGTGGAATAGCTAATGTTTTCATAACCATCAACATCGCTTATTTTGTAGGAAAACGACAACTGGCTGGCAGATTCTATTTTCCGAATCGCCTTTTTTAGGGTGACATTTTTAAGATCCAGGGAAATTTTTATTTTGCTGAGATCCTGCCCCGACAAATTTCCGGCGACCAATATTCCTTTGATTGTCAATAAAAAGGCCAGGATAATCATTCTCATAACAAAAACTTTCATTTGGATTCCCATTACCGGTTGGTAGCGAAAACGAAGTTTCATAGCATATGCGGAGAGCATGCTATGCATTTTCCAATAAAAACTCATAGTTTTGGTTGGTTTAAATAATTCAACAATCGGGTTACTTTAAACTTCCTGACCGTTCCAGGCTGCAACTGGTTCGGTCTTTTTATTTTCTTTCAGGTGGCGACATATGCTCTGGGATTTAATTATTTAATATAGTATATCCTGTTTTTCTGTGTTAATTCGCTGTCGGTTAGTTTGCTGATGATCTCTAATGCTTTTTCTATACCCAATTTCCGTTCAAATGAAGTGGAAACCCTCACGTTTTTTACGGATAAACTTTCCACTTCCACCTCCACATTATATACTCTTTCAATGTCTTTAATAATATCTTCAACGGTATAATCGTCATAAATAAGTTTACCTTCCTGCCAGGCCGCGGTTTCTGCTTCTTTTACCTTCTTCTCTTTGGCAATATTTCCTTTTTTTTCAATAATAACCTGCTGACCTACTCCCAGTAACGCCGTTTTATTTTTAGCATAATTCACTTTTACCTTGCCGCGTTTAACCGACACCGTAATTTTTTCCAGGTCAGGATAAGCTTTAATATTAAACGCGGTTCCCAGTACTTCGGTAGTCACCTCGCCGGAATAGATCACAAAGGGTATTTTATCGGCATGTTTAACATCAAAAAAAGCTTCTCCTTTTAATATTACCTCTCTTTTGTTTTTTCCGAATTCCTTTGGAAATTCAAGGCTGCTGGCCGCATTCAGCCAAACCTGCGTGCTATCCGGCAATACGAGGTATTGATATTCTGATCGGTCCGTAGACCTGGTGAGATAGGACATACCCGCGGGTGAATCGCCGCCTGTTTTTTGCTTCCCAACATTCAGTGCCCAGGTAAATCCTGCCATTATAATAATAGTCAAAGAGCCGGCAAGTAACAACAGCCTTCCTTTTCTTTTCCGAACAACAGGCATCAAAACTTCTTCCTGTTCCGCAATCCCACTTAGATTTCCCTGTTCGTCTACGAATGCATTCGCAGGCAGTTGTTCCAGTTCGTGATTAAAAACCTGCTCCAATATGTTTTGAATAGAAGGATCTGCATCTGCCGCTTTAATATAAAAAAAGACCTCGTCAAATTCTTCCTTTGAGCAGGTATTACTCAGGAATTTCCTTAACAAACATTTTATTCTCTCTTCCATTAATATCATTTAATATGTGCAAGCAGCAGTAAAACTCTAAATGGAGTTCCCTAATAATAGGTTGACGAAGCAGACGGGTGATGTTCCTATGCGCAAGTCTTTTTTTTAAATGTTTTCTTGAAAAGAAGGGACCATAAACCGGTGAAACCCGTTCCGGTTATGTATTACCTGGTGGTGAGCAACAGCAAAAAGATGCC
Source organism: uncultured Terrimonas sp. (assembly GCA_964391065.1). Taxonomy (GTDB): domain Bacteria; phylum Bacteroidota; class Bacteroidia; order Chitinophagales; family Chitinophagaceae; genus Agriterribacter. Next base: position 30,749 of record CAYMKT010000013.1, read on the forward strand.
AACGCTACCGGAAAGAAAACGGTGGATGAAACGGAGCGCCAGCGACAATTGATTTTTTACGGTATGCCGTGAAATGGACAGTTCTTCGGCAATTTCCTGGTAGCTCATTCCTTTGTCGCGGTTAAGGGTATATACCAGGCGCCGCTGGGGAGGTAATTGGTTTACCGCTTTATATATCCTGCTATTGCACTCTCTGGCATCGATTTGCTGTTCAGTACTTTTTATGGAAAGTTGCATTTCGCGCCAGAGCCTGGCGCGCAAACGGCTGTCTGCCGCAGCTTTTCGCAAAAAATCTATCAGCTCATTTTTGGTTACCCTATATAACCAGGCCTCGATATTCTCAATATCCCTAATTTGCGAACGGCGTTCCCATAATTTGAAAAACACATTTTGTACGACGTCGCGGGACTGTTGATTAGATTTTATGACCTTTAAGGCAAGCTTGTGAAGCGGTTGTTGATACTTTTTGAAAAGCTCTCCAAAAAGGGTCTCTAAGTCCCTGTCAGGCACAGGCGCCCCTGTATGAAGAGAGTCATTTCTCATGTTTCAGTTAATAATATTGGCTTGTTTCCAAAATTAAGGGAAAATTAATATTTAACTACAGCCTATGACTGGTTTTTTATGTACTGGTAAAGTATTGAGCGCATATTTTTTTTCTTACTATGTTGTTTAAAAATTTTCAATACAGTACATCTGCATTCAATATTACCGAAGCGATTAAAAGATGGATCCTATATAAAGGAGTATACGTTTCTGATTTAAAATAAGGGAAGGGTTTCAAGAAGTTTAATATATAGCTCAATGCCTTCTGTAATTTCTTTGATATAAATAAATTCGTCGGCAGTATGGCTGCGGGCAGAATCGCCCGGTCCTATTTTTAGAGACAGAAATGGCATCAGGGCTTTATCGGAGGTGGTAGGCGATCCATAATAGGTTCTGCCCAATTGTAAGCCTGCTGCTACTATTGGGTGTTGGAGAGGTATGGCAGATGACCGCATTCTGAGACTCCTGGGTTGTACATTACAGCTTACATTGTCATTAATAATGGAAAGCAATTCTTCAAATGTGTACAACTCATTTATCCTGATATCCACCACGAAACTGCATTGAGACGGTACCACATTATGCGCTTTATTTTCGGTATGGATAACAGTTACACTCATTTTTACCGGGCCAAGAAGGCTTGATACCTTTGGAAAACGGAAGCTATTGAACCAATCTATATCCTTTATAGCTTTGTAAATCGCGTTTTCACCTTCTTCTCTTGCCGCGTGACCGGCTATACCTGTGGCGGAGCAATCTAATACCAATAGTCCTTTTTCGGCAACGGCCATCTGCATTTGGGTGGGTTCACCCACTATCGCGAAAGCCCAGGTTCTGCCGGCCGGGTTAAAGGCTTCATCTTGCAATAAAAGTTCAATACCATTTTTACCGGATATTTCTTCTTCTGCGCTTGCTGCATATACTATATTATATTTCAGTTGGGGTTGGTCATAAAAGAAAAGAAATGCCGCCAGCAAAGAAACGAGGGAACCGCCTGCATCGTTGCTGCCTAATCCATATAACCTGCCATCCTTTTCAATTGGGTTAAAAGGATCCAGCGTATATCCTTTATTGGGCTTTACTGTGTCGTGATGGGAATTAAGGAGTATGGTTGGCTTCTTTTCATCAAAAAATTGATTTACCGCGTATACATTATTTTGAGTGCGGAAATGAGGGATGCCTTTTTTGGCGAGAAATAAACAAAGCAGGGAGGCCGTTTGATCTTCCTCTTTGCTCAAAGAAGGCGTGGCAATAAGTTCTTTCAGCAGTGCAATTGCTTCATCTGCCAGTATGGAAATTTTTTCAGTCATTTAGTATGGTGGTGCCGGCTGAGCCCCTGATTAAATGTTCCAGCGATTCCGCTTTACCTATGATCACTTTTCTTACTCCACTGTTTATTGCGGCAAAAGCATTGTCGAGCTTAGGAATCATACCGGCAAATATTTTTTGTTCGGCTTTTAACTGCCGGTAAGAGGAGGGATTAATTTCTTTAATTACCGTACTATCATCGTTTGCATCAAGCAATACGCCGCTTTTTTCGAAAGAATAAACAAGAACAACATCATATATGCCGCACAACGCCTTTGCCGTTTCCTGGGCAATGGTATCGGCATTGGTGTTCAGTAGCTGACCTTTTTGATCGTGTGTAATCGGTGCAAGAATAATCGTGGCTTTCTGCTCTATTAAGCTGCTGAATAAAGCGGTGTTTACTTTGTCTATATCGCCCGCAAAACCATAATCAACTGCCCCGCTATTCATTCTTTTGTGTGCGCGTATTGCATTGCCGTCGGCCCCACTCAGCCCCATTGCATTAACGCCCCTCGCCTGCAGTTGTGCCACAATATTTTTGTTAATATACCCGGCATATACCATGGTAACAATTTTGAGAGTTTCCGCATCTGTGATTCTTCTGCCATCAACCATTTGCTGTACAATGCCGGATTTTTCTGCAAGCCTTGTAGCCAACTTACCGCCGCCATGCACTAAAATGGTGGCCGTGTCTGCAGAAATTTCTGCGAAAGCGGTGAGGAATTCAGATAACTTATTTTCGTCATCAACAATATTTCCCCCAATCTTAACGACGATTACTTTTTTCATTGCCAGGTTAGTGGGTTATTATTTCTGCTAAAACTGCCTGTGCCGCCCAAACCCTGTTAGCAGCCTGTTGGGTGATTATACTATTTGGGCCGTCCAATACCTCATCGCTTAATTCTACGTTTCTTCTTACCGGCAGGCAGTGCATCACTTTCGCATTATTGGTAAGCCGTAATTTTTCGTTGGTAAGCATCCACCCGGGATCGTTGCAATAAATTTTACCGTAGTCCGTATAGGTGCTCCAGTTTTTTACGTACACAAAATCAGCGTTCTTCAATGCTTCCTCCTGGTCATGCGTAATAGTTGCGCCTTTAGTGTATTTTTTATCGAGCTCATAATCTTCGGGATGCGTGATCGTAAAATCGGCCCCGCCCCATGCATTTACCCATTGCGAAAAGCTATTGGCAACACATTGTGGTAATGCTTTTACATGGGGCGCCCAGGTGAGTACAATTTTGGGTTTGTGGTATGTAGTTTGTGGATTGCGGTTTTGCAGAACCTCAGTAATGGTTATAATATCCGTTAAGCTTTGTAAAGGGTGTAATGTGGCGCTTTCAAGGCTCACCACAGGAATGCCGGCATATTTAATGAACTGTTCAATGTACAGTTCGCTGTAATCGTCTTCCCTGTTTTGCAAAGCAGGAAATGTTCTGATACAGAGAATGTCAAAATATTTACCCATAACAGGCGCCGCATCTTTTACATGTTCCACTTTCGATCCGCTCATTATGGCTTCTTCCTCGAACTCCAGTGCCCAACCCTCACTGCCCACGTTAAATACAATCGCATCCATGCCCAGGTTTTGGGCGGCAATTTGTGTGCTCAGCCGCGTACGCATACTGGGGTTTAAAAAGAGTAATCCAATGCGTTTGCCGGCGCCCTGCGTTTTATGCAGAAATGGATTGGCTTTATAAGCTAAAGCTTTTTCTATCATGGCATTGATGTTCGTTACATCGGCTACAGAGATGAATTGTTTCAAGGTTGATTATTTTAAATGTGCTGCAAATGAATAGCCGGTTTCCTTATTCCGCATTTTCAACCACAATGGGCTCGTTTTTCTCGCCGGTTAACGCCGCTATTTCTTCTTTTATCGCTTCAATAAAATCTTCCGCATCTCTTTTTTTGAGTGCCAATGATGGCAACAAACGAATGGTGTTGGGTTTGGCTTCTCCTGTAAAAATTTTTTGATTCAATAAGAGGTTCTTTTTCAGATCCTTTAATGTTTCAGGAACGTCAAAGCCAATCATCAGTCCCCTTCCCCGCACGTTTTGTAACTCAGGGATGTTGTTTAATGCTTCTTTTAAATACTTACCCACCATAACTGCATTTCCCATTAGCTTTTCTGATTCTATTACTTCCAGCACCGCCAAAGCAGCGGCACAGGCTAAATGATTGCCGCCAAATGTTGTTCCCAACTGAAAATGTTTAGGCTTGATATGCGGCGCTATAATGATACCGGCAACAGGGAAACCATTGCCCATGCCCTTGGCCATGGAATAAATATCGGCTTTCACGCCCGCAAAATCATGACTGAAAAACTTACCGCTTCTGCCGTAACCACATTGCACACTATCGGCTATATAAACCGCGCCGTGCTGATCGCACAAATTCCGGATTTTTTTCAGAAAGCTATGTTCAGCCACATTAATACCGCCAACACCCTGTATGCCTTCTATAATTACCGACGAAATTTCCTTGCCATTTTTTGAAAAGCATTCGTTTAAAGCTTCTTCGTCATTAAACGGCAGAAAGATCACATTTTTAGTTTCATTTACAGGGGCGATATAATTTTTATTATCGGTAACGGATACTGCCAATGAAGTGCGGCCATGAAATGATTTGCTAAAGGCGATCACTTTTTTTCTTCCATTATGGAAGGAAGCCAACTTCAACGCATTTTCATTCGCCTCCGCACCGCTGTTACAAAGAAATAACTGGTAATCCTCTTTTCCGGATACTTTGCCCAGTTTAGTTGCCAGTTCCTCCTGCAATGGAATTTTGATGGAATTGGAATAGAAGGCAATTTTTTTCAGTTGTTCTTCTATTCGCTGTACCCAATGCGGATGGGTGTGCCCTATTGAAATAACGGCATGACCGCCGTATAAATCGAGATACTGCTCTCCTTTATCATCCCATACGTAAGAGCCTTTAGCTTTTACAATGGAAATGTTGTTAATGGGATATACGTCGAATAAGTTCATGGTATTAAAGTGTTTTTTTTAATGTATGCCTTCCGCATCCTTCTGCAATATTCAGTGGAATAGGAAGTGCCGCTCTTTGTAATTGAGAGGTCGGTTCGTATTTTTCTTCCTTCGGAAATTTCACCGCAATAACTTTTTTAATATGCATATATAATTCACGTGACTTCCTCCATACTTCAAGCTTTTTATAGTCTCTCATAGCTGGTTTTTTAGTTAGCAAACTTTATTAAGAAGAATATTTTCTTCTTACACCCACACCCTGCACCTCCCTCTCTCTAAAACCCGGTTGCCTTCAAGCGCAGGCCGGTTGTTTCATCCAGTCCGAACATCAAATTCATATTTTGTACAGCTTGCCCGCTGGCGCCTTTCAATAAATTATCAAGAATAGAATGCACCACTAATTTACTTCCAACTTTTTCAAGCTGTATAATGCATTTGTTGGTGTTAACCACCTGTTTTAAAAATATCGGTTGATCGCTGATCAATGTAAAGGGTTGTCCTTTATAAAACTTTGTATACAGTTTGGTGAGCTCTTCTATGGGCCATTCGCAATGGATGGTGGAACTGATAAAAATGCCCCTTGTAAAATCTCCCCGCCAGGGCACAAAATTAAGGCTTTGTTCGGGCGTTGATTTATTTGCAGAAGAAACCTGCAAAAGAGATTGTACGATTTCCCCCAGGTGCTGGTGCGTGAGCGTTTTATATGCCTGTATATTATTGGCACGCCAACTGAAATGAGAGGTGGCAGATAACGACTGGCCGGCGCCCGTGCTACCGGTAATGCCGGTGGTGTATATGTCGTCCAGTAAGCCGGCTTTGGCCAGCGGCAGCAACCCCATTTGGATAGATGTAGCAAAGCAACCAGGATTGGCTACGTTGTGAGCCGACTGAATGGCTTTTTTATTGATTTCCGGCAGGCCATATACAAATTTCCGCGTACCGAGCTTCGATTGCGGATAGAGCCTGAAATCATTTGCCAAATCAATAATCTTTATTGCACCGGCGACTTTGTTCTCTGTAAGGAATTTTTTTGATTCCCCATGTCCGAGGCAAAGAAACAACACATCAGTGTTTCCTTTTTTGAGTCCGTTCAGGTTATCGGTAAAGGTGATACCTGTTTCACCGAGTAAATCCTGGTGAATAGAAGACACCGGCTTTCCACCATTGCTACGGCTATGGATAAACGAAATTTCGGCGCCAGGGTGATTCACCAGTAACCTGATCAGTTCTCCGCCGGTATAGCCGGCGCCGCCTATTATGCCCACTTTAATTTTTTGCATCCGATGTATTATTTTACTTTGTTGCGGCTTCTTTCTTCACCAGGTGGTACATGGCGGTTTGATTGCCGAATATTTTGCTGAAACCCCGTACATCATCACCGGTGAAGCCGGCATTCATTTCGCCGTATTTACCAAACTTACTGTTCATTAAATCGTATGGCGATTCTATACCAATGATTTGAAAGCGGTAGGGTAATAGCTGCACAAATACCGAGCCGCTAACATTTTGCTGACTGTCTTCCAAAAACGATTCAATATTACGCATCACGGGATCCAATATCTGGCCTTCATGCAGCCAGTTGCCATAAAACTGCGCAAGTTGATCTTTCCAGTTCAACTGCCATTTGGTGAGCACATGTTTTTCAAGGGCATGATGGGCTTTTAATATAACCATCGGTGCGGCCGCTTCAAATCCCACCCGTCCTTTTATACCTATAATGGTATCTCCTACATGAATATCGCGGCCTATACCGTAAGGTCCCGCAATGCTTTGCAGGTACTGAATAGCCTCTGTGGGGTGGGAAAAAGATTTGCCATCCACCGCGGTCAGTTCCCCCTTTGTAAAATATAATTTTACTTCTCTTGCTTCGGAAGCACTAACCTGTGTGGGCCATGCTTCTTCTGGTAATATTCCTTTAGACGATAAAGTCTCCCTGCCGCCTACGCTGGTACCCCACAATCCCTTATTGATGGAATATACCGCCTTTTCAAAATTCATTTCCACGCCCTTTTCTTTGAGATAAGCTATTTCCGCTTCACGGCTGAGCTTTAAATCGCGGATAGGGGTTATTATTTCAACGCCGGGAATCATGATATGAAAAATCATATCGAAGCGTACCTGGTCGTTGCCCGCCCCGGTGCTGCCATGCGCTACGGCATCGGCCTGTAGTTTTTTGGCGTGTTCGGCAATATGAACCGCCTGACTAAGGCGTTCGGCGCTTACGCTTAATGGATAAGTATTGTTCTTTAATACGTTTCCGTAAATCAGATATTTAATAATGCTTTCATAATACGATTGTACAGCATCAATAGTGGTATGCGTTTTTACACCGAGTTGATACGCATGTGCTTCAATTTTTTTCAGTTCTTCACTTGTGAAGCCACCTGTGTTTACAATCACGGAATGCACTTCGTAGCCTTTATCTTCGCTTAAATATTTTACGCAGTATGTGGTATCTAATCCACCACTAAAGCCAAGAACAACTTTTTTCATTTGTTTTTACTTTGAGGATAGTTTGAAAATGAGCACTGAATATTAAGAAACAATCACGCTACAGGTTAAAGAAGAATTGTATTATCGTTTTTAACTGGCTTCCTGGCTTCCGCTCTTCTTTTTCCTTTTTTAGAAAAGGCTGCAGCAACTTCCATTTCTTGATACGCATAAAACGCTCGTATAATTTTGAGTGCTGCTGAAAACTTTCCTTCGTTTCTTCAGGTTCATAATGATCTTTGGGATCGTACAGCATGGCAGTGCAGAAGCAGTTTTTTCTTTCCTTCGACATTAATATATCGTAGTTCACACAGTTTTTACAGCCTGCCCAAAAGGCTTCATCCTGCGTTAGTTCAGAGTAAGTAACGGGTTCGTACCCCAGCTCGGAATTAATTTTCATTACTGCCAGACCGGTTGTAAGTCCGAATATTTTGGCTTCGGGGTACAGTTTGCGACTGAGCCCGAATATTTTCTTTTTAATCGCCTTTGCCAGTCCTCCATTTCTGAAAGCAGGCGCTACAATTAATCCCGAATTGGCTACATATTGTCCATGACTCCAGGTTTCAATATAGCAAAACCCTGCCCAAATGCCCTCTTTATTAAAGGCGATAACCGATTTTCCCTCCTGCATCTTTTGTTGAATATATTCCGGGCTCCTTTTGGCAATACCCGTTCCACGGGCTTTCGCTGAAGATGCCATTTCATCGCAGATGATCTGGGCAAAATCTACATGGCTTTCATTGGCAATAACGATCTGAAATTGTTCCTGAGTTTTCATTCTAAATTGTTCCTTAATAGCAAATTATAGAAGGAGATAAACTACCACCTAACCGTCATTAGCTTTTCCAATGCGGCGTTTTCTTTCCATAACGGTGGGTGCTATGGTAAAAGGTATCAACGTCGAAGCCTGAAGGGAGTTTGCGGACAGAAAAAAACTGCTCCTGGCAGAACAGGAAAAACCCCACGCAATATAGTGTCCGACTTAACGAACGCATCAGCGGTTACCGTGGTGAGATTTTTTTGCATTTCAATTAAAACTATGCTTTAGATAAAGTTTTTTGACGATGCAAAGAAAATACTTTTTTTATTGGGAAGGGTCTTTTTTATGTGAAATTTTGGAAAGGGGTATGAAATTTACAGGCTAATGGGCACGCCGTGAACAGCCGCACTGATTTCCCTGATCAGGGAGCTGTCTTTTTCAATGGCATTTCCCACTACAATCATATCTGCACCGGCTTTGCAGTTGCGGTATGCCTTTTCCGGATCGGTAATGCCGCCTCCAACTACAAGGGGTGCATCAATAACGCCGGCAACTTTCGCAATCATGGCTTCGGTAATCGCCTTTTCGGCCCCGCTACCGGCATCCATGTAAATCAATTTCATTCCGAGCATTTCACCCGCCATAGCCGTGCACATGGCAATTTCATTTTTATTGGAAGGTATGGGGCTGGCATTGCTGATATAGGAAACCGTGGTAGGAGCGCCACCATCTATGACCATATATCCGGTTGAAATGATCTCCAAACCGCTTTGCTTAACAAAGGGAGCCGAAATAACGTGCTGCCCTATCAACAGTTCCGGGTTTCTGCCGGAAATCAAAGAGAGATAAAGCAGGGCATCTGCATAATGGGTAAGTTGGGAGGGGGTACCAGGGAACAATATGAGTGGAATACTGCATTGTTTTTTTATTTGTAAAACCACCTCGCTTAAGTTATCACTGATTACCAGGCTTCCTCCTACCAATAAGTAGTCAACACCCGCTTCTGTAGTTAATTGCGCCAGTTCCGCTATTTTCCGTTCATCTACCTTGTCGGGATCAATGAGCACGGCGAATGATTTTTTGCCTTCTCTTTTTTTGCCTGCTATAGATTGATAAATAAGATCAGTCATGCTATTTGTCCTTATCTGCAAAAATGCAAAAAGTTTTTGGGTTAGCCTTGTTTAAAAATAATAATGATTGCATCGTAAATATAAGGCAGGATGATAGGGAAAGTACGCAATAATGATTTTTTTAGCAAAATGCAGCGGCTCATTTGTTGAAAGGGAAGTTAGCCGGGAACACGCATCTTTGGCATTGTTTATGAGGCAATTATATTGCCGTCATGAACTGCAAAAACAAAACCGGGCGCTTCCTTAAACCTGCGTGTGGAAACGGCCTCTGATGGCGTAGCTTGCTTCATTGGCGGCGTTTAAGTATTTAGAGAAAAATAGCGGATCAACCAAATTTTTTTTTCAATGAAATGTGAAAAAATAAGCAAACTAAACCCTGTATTCACTATGGACTACTTATCCACAGACTGTTAATATTTAACAGTTTGACAAAACAATTAAGCCTGATATTTTCGTCTTCTTATCATTTGATAATAGTAAATTAACAACACCTAATCCAAACATAAATTTTTAGCGTTATGATTAAAGAAAAGCAGAGCGGGGGCTTGAGGTATCGCCGTCTCTTTACCCGGGAAGGCGTAGATGTTTTTGAGCAGTTTGAATACGACTACCGCACCTCAGTTATACGGAATCCCAATGGGGAGATTGTATTTGAAATGAAGAATGTAGAGGTACCCAAACAGTGGAGCCAGATAGCTACAGATATATTAGCACAGAAATATTTTCGCAAAGCGGGCGTGCCACAACCCGATGGATCTTTGGGTCGCGAAACATCGGCAAAGCAGGTGGCTCACCGTATGGCCAATTGCTGGCGGGTATGGGGCGAGCGGTATGGTTATTTTGCTTCGCCCGATGATGCAAATGTATTTTATGAAGAATTGGTTTATTGTATCTTAAACCAGGCCTGCGTACCCAACAGCCCACAATGGTTTAACACCGGACTGTATGAAAGTTACGGCATCAAAGGAAAACCCCAGGGGCATTACTATGTTGACCCAGCGGATGCTAAATTAAAAAAATCTACTTCGGCTTATGAAAGGCCCCAACCTCATGCATGTTTCATATTAAGCGTAGACGACGACCTGGTAAATGACGGCGGTATTATGGATCTATGGGTTCGGGAAGCCCGCATTTTTAAATATGGCAGCGGGGTGGGTACCAATTATTCCAATATCCGTGGCGAAGGCGAGAAATTGAGCGGTGGCGGTACATCATCCGGATTAATGAGTTTTTTAAAGATAGGCGACAGGGCGGCTGGCGCTATTAAAAGCGGGGGCACTACCCGTCGTGCGGCCAAAATGGTATGTCTCGACCTCGATCACCCCGAAATAATGCAGTTTATTAACTGGAAAGTGGAGGAAGAGAATAAAGTGGCCGCTTTAATAGCTGCCGGTTATGCTTCGGACTATGAAGGCGAAGCCTATAAAACGGTAAGCGGTCAAAATTCCAACAACTCAATACGTATATCCAACGACTTTTTTGAAAAGCTGAAAAATAACGAGGATTGGGAACTTAAGGCACGTTCCGACGGACGGGTAATGAAAAAAATACCGTCTAAGGAAGTATGGAACCAAATTGCGTATGCAGCATGGCGTTGTGCAGACCCGGGTACCCAATACGATACCACGATTAATGAATGGCACACTAGCCCCAAAGGTGGTCGTATCCGGGCCTCCAACCCTTGTAGCGAGTATATGTTCTTAGACAATACCGCCTGCAACCTGGCTTCGGTAAATCTTCGTAAGTTTTTTGATGAAGACACGAATATCTTCGATGTAAAAGGTTTCGAGTATACGGTTCGGTTGTGGACAACCGTGCTGGAAATATCTGTGCTCATGGCGCAGTTTCCATCTAAAGAAGTTGCCCAGCTTTCGTACGATTACCGGACATTGGGATTAGGGTATGCTAATCTGGGCTCAATGCTTATGGTGAGCGGTATTCCCTACGACAGCGAGGAGGCCCGTGGTATCGCCGGCGCCATTACCGCAATTATGACGGGTATTTCCTACAAAACATCTGCCGAAATTGCGGAGCATCTCGGACCTTTTGCACGGTACGAAGAAAATAGGGAAGACATGCTGCGTGTAATGCGCAATCATCGGTTAGCCGCATATGATGCAGATGAATACGAGCAATTGAGCATTAAGCCACAGGGAATCCATGCCAAGTATTGTCCCGACTATTTGTTGAAAGCTGCCTGTAACGCATGGGATGATGCGGTGGAAATGGGCGAAAAATACGGATACCGTAACGCTCAATCTACCGTTATTGCACCCACCGGCACCATAGGATTGGTAATGGATTGCGATACCACGGGTGTAGAACCCGATTTTGCCCTGGTGAAATTTAAAAAGTTAAGCGGGGGAGGATATTTTAAAATCATTAACCAGTCGGTACCCCAGGCATTAAGAAACCTGAAATACAGCGAAAAAGAAATTGACGCTATCATTAAATATGCGGTAGGCTCAGCATCTTTTGCCGGCGCTCCTTTTATTAACCCCCAAACATTGAACGAAAAAGGGTTTATTGCTGATGAAATCAAAAAGTTAGATGCTGCCCTGGCTTCCGCCTTTGAAATTGGTTTTGTATTCAACAAATTCACTTTAGGCGAACCTTGTTTGGAACGGTTAGGCTTTACTCCTGAAAAGTATAACGACTGGAACTTTAACCTGCTGGAGGAACTGGGATTTACCGCAGAGCAAATTGAAGCGGCAAATGACTATATATGTGGTACCATGACAATTGAGGGAGCGCCACATCTCAAAAAACAGCATTACCCTGTATTTGATTGTGCCAATAAATGCGGCAAAAAGGGCGAACGGTTTATTCATCCTCACGGGCATATTCGCATGATGGCGGCAGCACAACCCTTTATAAGTGGGGCGATTTCCAAAACCATAAATCTTCCCCATGAAGCTAATGTTGCTGAAATAGCAGACTGCTACCTGTTAAGCTGGCAGTTGGGTTTAAAAGCCTGCGCTTTGTACCGCGATGGATCTAAACTTAGTCAGCCACTCAGTAATAAGAGTGATTCCAGGAAGTCGAAGAAAGAAGAAGCGGTAGAAGAGAAGGAGACGGCAAAACAGGATACCCGGCTGATTGATATGGGTAAGCTTACCGTTGATGAGTTGTTGGATGAGTTACATAAGCGCATGCAGGAATCAACCGATACCAAATTAAAACGCCAGTTGTCGCGGATCGTGGAGCGCAAGCAATTGCCGGCAAAACGCAGGGGTTTTACACAAAAAGCTAAAATAAATGGTCAGGCACTTTTCCTCAGAACCGGGGAGTATGGAGACGGAACCCTGGGTGAAATATTTATTGACCTGGCAAAAGAAGGTTCTACCCTCCGTAGCCTGATGAACTGTTTTGCGATATCGGTTTCAGTTGGGCTTCAATATGGGGTACCGCTGGAAGAGTTTGTTGAAAAATTTGTTTTCACAAAATTTGAACCATCCGGTATGGTGGATCACCCGAATATTAAGTCTACCACTTCCATCGTAGATTTCATCTTCCGCTGCCTCGCGTACGAATACCTTGGCAGAACAGACCTGGTGCATGTGCTCGACAAACCGGAAATAGGCAACCTGGGTAATGATGACTGGGAGGATGCGCCCACAGGGTTAGAATATGCGCCTAAGGTACCTGCATTAAGTGATGTACGCGTGGTAAGCGCTTCACCCAATAGCGGCTCTGCGGCGGCTCATCAGGCTAAGGCGCAGAAGTCTGTGGCCAGCGCCAATGCAGTAAGCGAACACCTCAAGAGTATGCAGAGCGATGCCCCTGCCTGCAATACCTGCGGGCATATTACGGTACGCAGCGGTACCTGTTACAAGTGCCTGAATTGCGGCAACAGCATGGGGTGCAGTTAAAAATCATTTAGGACGGTTAGGAATATAAACCTACACAAATCCGTTCCGGTTCTCCGGGATGGATTTTTTT
>CAYMKT010000014.1:0-2975 GCA_964391065.1 uncultured Terrimonas sp.
GTGTCAAAAAGACAAAAATTGATATAAGTATTGAAGTTCTCATAAAAATAACAGCCAACGTTCACGCATTTGCGAAGCCGGGATTTGGAATCCGTCCAGCCGGGTTAAAAATGCCGATTGAAAATGAATGATTGAATTTACAAAGTTGCTGATTGCTCATCCGTCCTGCCCGGTTTTGTAAATGCGCTTGTGCGGTTCCTTGTTTTTCAATCGGCTTTCGTCAATTTAATATCCATAAAATGAGTCCAGTTTTTACCGCCTGTTGACTGCTCCCAAATTCCTGAAAATTCTTTATCCTCTTTTTTAAATCAACCGGTAAATTTTAAAGTCTCTCCAATAAAAGTCCAAACCCCGTCATCACAAGTAGCTGTCATGAAGCCTGAATTGCCTTTGTTGTCATATTTTTCCGCTATTCCATTTACTTTTTAATTTATGCTTTCAGTTTTTTACTTCTTTTTATATTTGTTATCCTTCCATTGGTTTTTTAACAACCGGCTGCCGGCGATCAATTGACTGAGCCGTTTCAACCTGGTTGTTTCCTGCTTTGCGCTCATTACCCAATGGGTCGAAACTTTTTGGTAAGATGGGGCAAGAGACTGAAAATAATTCCAGGCTATTTTATCTGCCATGAATTGTTTTACAAAGTCAGGCGTAAATCCCTTTTCCGAGCGCTCATACGAATAAATGCCGGATTTATTTTCTGTTCGCTTTTCAAAACTAGCCAGTCCTGCCGGTTGCATCAGTCCCTGCCGGATTAATTCCTGCACTTTCCTGGTGTTAACCGCACTCCATATACTTGTTGGCTTTCGCCAGGTAAAACGAATCTGATAGCTGTCCTGGTCTATTGATTTTCGCACGCCGTCTATCCAGCCAAAACAAAGCGCTTCGTCAACCGATTGCGACCAGGTCATGCTCGGCCTGCCACTGGCAACCTTATAAAAGCCAACCAGTAATTCCGTTTCTTTTTTATGGTTTTTCCGCAGCCAGTTTCTAAAACCGGCCTGCGTTGCAAAAAATACAGGTTGCTTTGCCGTCATTTGAATCGGGTATAAATTTTTGCTTTCCCTTGCTGCCAAAAGCGCTGTTGACGCTCCAATGCCTCTGCTGCTTCCCGTTATCAGAATCGTTTTTTCATTACAAAATTGATCTTACTAATCCGCCTTCTACCCGTATCGCAGCGCCATTGGTTGCGGAACTGAGGGCACTGGCATAGTATACTACCGTATCTGCCACTTCCTCCACCGAAGCAAAACGCTGAATCAATGAAGTGGGGCGCATGTTTTTAAAAAAACCGGCTTCTACCTCGCCGACCGGAATATTGCCGGTTTTTGACAAATCTTCAATAAATGCCCCAACGCCTTTCGATTTTGTAGGACCGGGTAAGATGGCATTCACCGTAACATTTGTTCCTTTTGTTAATTCTGCCAGTCCGCGGCTTACCGCAAGCTGCGCTGTTTTGGTCATTCCGTAATGTATCATTTCATCGGGAATAAACACCGCCGATTCGCTGGAAATGAAGATGATCCGGCCCTGGTTTTTGGCGATCATTTTCGGAAAATAGTATCGCGACAACCGGATGCCGCTCATGACATTTATTTCAAAAAACCTGAACCAATCCTCATCCGGTATTTCCTCAAAAGCCTTAGGCTCAAAAATGCCGGCATTGTTGATGAGGATATCCACTTCGGGTAATTCCTTTGTGATTTTACTCACTTCATCCACTTTCGAAAAATCAGCAAAAATACCCGACACATCTGCACCTTCAACTATCGACTTCAATTCAGTCACCGCCTGGTCAACGCTTGCTTTTGTTCTGCCATTGATTACCACCCGCGCACCTTCCATTAATAACCTTTTGGCAATGGCAAATCCAATACCCGCGGTTGAACCACTGATAAATGCGGTTTTGTCTTTTAATTTCAGATCCATAATACTGCTTTAAAAAAGTGAATACTTTGTTGAACCACGAAGGCTGTAAGACACGAAATGTCACAAAGTTTTTTTTGCTGATCCGTTGTATCGCTGTGTTTTCCCTTCGCGCGGTGTGAGTTTTTAGTTTGTTGTTTCTGGTTTGCGGTTGCTTTGTCTCTTAACCCAATTGAGCCAGGCTTTCTTCTATCGCTTTAATTTTGGCTTCCGCATCGGCCTGCTTTTTTCTTTCCAGTTCCACTACCTCGGGTTTTGCATTCTGCACAAAACGTTCGTTGGAAAGCTTTTTTTCAATAGACTGTAAAAATCCTCTCTGATAGCTTAAATCTTTTTGCAGTTGCTCTTTTTGCGCGGTGCTGTCTGTAAGTACGGCAGACTGTACATATAGCCTGTCCTGCCCCACTACCAGGCTTATATTACCTGTTTCGGCGGTATCGGAAATATTTATGGACGACGCATTCACCTGCCTTCCAAGTATCACTGCTATCGGTTTGTATTTTTCAGGTGTACTGCTTTGTATATGCAAAGCAATTTCATCTTTAGGTTTTAACTGGTGTTTTACCCTTGCATCACGCAATGCGGTAATAACCTGCTTCAGAAGTTCGCCTTCATCGAGTATAGCACGGTTTACAGCCGTTACCGCCGTAAATTGCAGCGCACATAAATCCTCATTTCTTTCTTCCAGCAAATGATAAACTTCCTCCGTAATAAAAGGCATGTAGGGATGCAGCAATTGCAACAGTTCCGTGAAGAAAGACACTGTTTTGCGATACACCGCTGCTGATATAGGTTGTTCAAAACCAGGCTTCACCCATTCCAGATACCAACTGCAGAAATCATCCCATACTAAGGAGTAAATGGTTTTGAGCGCTTCACTCAGGCGGAATGTTTCAAATAACTGCTCCACATTCATTCGCACTTCACTCAGCCTGTTTTCGAACCATTGTATGGCAAAATCGTCGGCAACCGGGAGTTTTTCATCCACCCTTTGTTCCCACATTTTTACCAGCTTCAGCGCATTCCATAATTTATTATTGAAGAACTTG
>CAYMKT010000014.1:3075-9348 GCA_964391065.1 uncultured Terrimonas sp.
TTCCCACATTTTTACCAGCTTCAGCGCATTCCATAATTTATTATTGAAGAACTTGCCTTGCTCCAGCGAAGCATTATCGAACAACAGGTCGTTGCCCGCAGGTGAAGATATCATGATACCAAAGCGAACCGCATCGGCGCCGTAAGTATCAATCAACTGCAGCAGGTCGGGCGAATTGCCCAATTGCTTACTCATCTTCCGGCCCAGCTTATCGCGCACCATCCCTGTAAAATATACGTCCTTAAACGGTATCGCTTCCGCAATGGGTTTTTCTTTATTGTATTCCATTCCCGCCATTACCATGCGCGCCACCCAAAAGAAGATGATATCCTGCCCGGTTACCAGTACAGCCGTGGGATAATAATAGCTGATATCGGCATTACCGGGATTGGAAATACCCTTAAACACTTCCATGGGCCAAAGCCATGATGAGAACCATGTATCGAGCACATCTTCATCCTGTCTTAATACGGGATTATTCTTTGCTAATTCGGGAAATTGATGGGCGTATAATTTCTTTGCAGCAGCTTCGTCTTCCGCAACGATTACATTGCCGGAGTCATCGTACCAGGCAGGTATTTGCTGTCCCCACCACAACTGCCGGCTGATACACCAGTCCTTCACATTCTCCAGCCAGTATTTGTAGGTAGCTAAAAATTTATCGCCGGGATGTATATTGATATCGCCTTCAAGCACCGCGTTGAGCGCAGGCCCGGCTAAGTCTTTCATCTTTAAGAACCACTGCGTTGAAATGCGGGGTTCCACCACTACGCCTGTACGCTGACTATAGCCCAACCGGGTTTGATAGGATTCTTCTTTTACGGTAAACCCTTTTTCATGTAACTCGGCAATGATCTTTTTGCGCGCTGCAAAACGATCTTCCCCTATATAAATAACAGCAGCTTCGCTCAGTGTGCCATCTGCATTCAGGGTGTCTACCACTTCGAGGTTATGTTTTAACCCGAGATTGTAATCGTTAATATCATGGGCCGGCGTAACTTTTAAAGCACCCGTACCAAAAGCGGGATCCACATATTCATCAAAAATTACAGGGATGCGGCGGTTGATCAATGGCACCCAGGCAAAAGCATTTTTTAAATGCGCATACCGTTCATCGTTAGGATTAACACAAATGGCGGTATCGCCCATGATGGTTTCGGGCCGTTGTGTGGCAATAATAATTCCTTTCTCCCCCGTAACCGGGTTAGTTATTTCTTTTCCGTCTGCACCCGTAATCGCGTAGCGGATATAATATAAATTCCCCTGCAGGTCTTTGTACTCCACCTCTTCGTCACTTAAGGCTGTTTGCGCCGCCGGATCCCAGTTAATCATGCGGGCGCCACGGTAAATAAGGCCTTTATTGTACAGATCGGTAAACACCTTCATCACGGCCTTGTAATAGTCGCCGTCCATGGTAAAAGTTACCCTGTCCCAATCTACACTGCAACCCAATTTTTCAATCTGGTGATAAATAATACCGCCGTATTTTTCTTTCCACTCGTATGCGTACTTCAAAAATTCGGGACGTGTTAAATTACTTTTGTCGATGCCCCTTTCTTTAAGCATACCTACTACCTTGGCTTCTGTAGCAATGGAAGCATGGTCGCTGCCCGGCACCCAGCAGGCGTTGAAACCGCTCATGCGGGCCTTGCGCACCAGTATATCCTGCACGGTTTCGTTAAGGGTATGTCCCATATGCAGTACTCCTGTTACATTGGGTGGCGGTATCACTACCGTAAAGGGCTTACGGCCATCGGGCACACTCTTAAAGTATTTTTTTTCTTTCCAATGCGCCGTCCATTTTTCTTCCACGGCGGCGGGACTATAATTTTTGCTGAGTTCTTCCATAAAGTTGGCAAAGGTAAGTATAAAAAAGACTGGTTAAAAAAGCCGGGAGTTAATTGAAATGAGGTCTTTCTGTACAAACCGTGTGTACCAAACAGGGAACATAGGGTTAAAACAAAAAAGCTTTTCCGCCAGAAACGAAAAAGCCTTTTAACAGGGAAAATAATTTCTTACCAGGAGAGGTAGGTGACAACCGCAATCGTTGCATATACGAGAATAACAATCATAGCGATCTTTACACCTTCACCTAAATGTAATGTGTTGAAAAGCTTCATACGTGATGATTTTAAGATGAAAAAATCAGGACCGGATTACGTAAAGCTTTCAAAGGAGGATGGGATCTGGGCTATCAGTATTAATCAAGCCGAAATAATGGTCAAATTACACCTTCGCCTCTTTAATAGTGATATACCGAAGATACTACATTCCGGTTATATTTCCGCTCTATTTATTGTGTACAAGCCCTCCCATTGTGTATTTACTGTGATTAACATATATTTCAGCATTGATAATCAACATCTTTCGGGGTGGCTATTTAAAAATGGCGAAAGGAATTTACCTTTGGATAAGCGCTAAAAGAGCCGAAATTGATATATGCGATAGTTGATATTGAAACCACAGGTTCATTTGCTGCCTCCAACGGCATTACCGAAATCGCCATTTTTGTGCATGATGGCGAAAAAATAATTGACCGGTTTGAGACATTGATCAATCCGCAAAAACCCATTCCGCATTTTATACAAACCATGACCGGCATTACCAACGAAATGGTAGCCGATGCTCCTGCATTTGAAGAAGTGGCAAAACATATATTTGAACTGCTGAACGATAAAATATTTATCGCGCACAATGTAAATTTCGATTTTTCATTTCTCAAACGCCAGTTGCAACAATGCGGTTACGAGCTGCAGGTAAAAAAATTATGCACGGTCAGGCTCACCCGCAAAGTATTTACTGAACTCCCCTCCTATAGCCTGGGAAATATTTGCCGCGACCTGCAGATTCCCATTCAAAACAGGCACCGTGCCGCAGGAGATGCATTGGCAACGGTTCAATTGTTTGAATTGCTATTACGCAATAATGCGGAGCCGCATATACTACAGTTCCTGAAAAAGTCTTCGAAAGAACAATACCTGCCGCTTCATTTACCGAGGGAAAAGATAGACCAGTTACCGCGTAAACCCGGCGTATATTATTTCCGCAATCAAAAGGGTAAAGTTATTTATGTAGGCAAGGCCAAGAGTATCAAACACCGGGTAAGCAGTCATTTTACACATAACGGCGCCGGAAAACAAAAGCAGGAATTTATCAGGAACGTACACGACATCAGCTATCAATTATGCGGAACGGAATTGATGGCCGCAGTGCTGGAAGAAACAGAAATCAAAAGACTATGGCCCATTTACAATACCAGCCGTAAGCAAATCAGCCTGCAATATGGGTTGTATGTATTTGAAGACCAGTTAGGATATGCCCGCCTTGCCATAGAACGAAAACGCAAGCACCTGCGCCCCGTGCATACATTCGGGTTGCTATGGGAGGGATACCGCCTGCTATGGAAAATGATTGAACGGCACGAATTATCGCCCCGGCTTTGTTTTGTTGATAAAACCAAAGATATGGGCAATACCGAAATCCCGCATGATGAGCCGGAAACCTATAACAAAAAAGTTGAACAGGCATTGCAGGCGCTGCACGATGAACTGCCCACTTTTGCCGTGTTAGGCGAAGGGGTGGAAACCGGTGAACAAAGTTGCCTGCTGATTGAGAAAGGGAAATTCTTCGGAATGGGTTTTGTACCCCGGCGAATGAATATTAGAGAGGTAACTAAACTCAAGAACGTTTTAACCCCCTATCACGACAATGACTTTATAAGAGATATGATATACCGCTATGCTGAAACGAATCCGCATCAACGAATTGACCTGGATTAGCCGAAAACGGGCAGCCTATTGCTGAAAATCAGGCGTTACGGAAAACGATAGCCGATCAGTTGTGCCGATAACTTTGAGCCAACAACGATAAGCAATGAAATAACTCCCGGCCTAATGGCTCATGACTGCTTACTGATAGCCGAAAGTTATTAGCTCATGGCTGATAGCTGGCTGCTGACTGCTCATGGCTTTTCGCCGCCTGCTACACGATTCCCTTATACACTGACAACGCCTCCTGCAAACAATCCATCGCTTTGTTAATGGCATCTGCATTCAGCACATACGCCATACGCACTTCCTGCTTGCCAAGGCCTGCGGTTCCGTAAAAACCACTCGCGGGGGCCATCATAATGGTTTGCCCTTCATAAGAAAAAGATTCTAAAACCCATTGGCAAAAATGATCCGCATCGGCTACCGGAAGTTGTGCCATCGCGTAAAAGGCGCCACCGGGGTTGGGACAAAACACTCCCGGAATTTTATTCAGCCGTTGTACTAAAGTATCTCTTCTTAACTGGTATTCGGCCCTGGTCGAATCAAAATAATCGGGCGGTAAATCGAGGGCCGCTTCGCCGGCAATTTGCCCGAAAGTAGGTGGACTAAGCCGGGCCTGCGCAAATTTTAAAACAGTGTTCAGCACCTCTTTATTCCGGGTAACTAAGGTACCGATTCTTGCCCCGCATGCACTGTACCGCTTTGAAATCGTATCCATCACAATTACGTTGGCATCAACGCCCTCCAGGCTCATAGCGCTGAAATGTGTGCCCGAATAGCAAAACTCACGGTAAGCCTCATCCGAAAAAAGGTATAGTCCATGTTTTTGAACGATCGTTTTTAATGTTTCCAGTTCTTCCCGGCTGTACAGGTAGCCCGTAGGATTATTAGGATTACAGATGATGATGGCTTTGGTGCGATCCGTTATTTTTGCTTCAAGCGCCGAAATAGGGGGCAATGCAAATCCATCTTTAATGTGGGCGGTAACCGGCACCACTTTTACGCCTGCCTCAACCGCAAATCCATTGTAATTGGCATAAAACGGTTCAGGAATAATTACTTCATCACCCGCATCGAGGCAGCTCATCATGCCAAATAAGATAGCTTCGGAACCGCCTGTGGTTACCATAATTTGGGTGTGGTCGATATCAACGCCTATGTTTTTATAATACCCTACCAATTTACGGCGATAACTTTCATTGCCGGCGCTATGGCTGTATTCCAATACTTTAAAAGTAGAGTTACGTACAGCATCCAGCACCTGTGGCGGTGTTTCAATATCGGGCTGGCCAATATTCAAATGAAATACCTTAATACCTCTTTGCTTGGCCGCTTCCGCAAAAGGAACCAATTTCCGGATGGGCGACGCGGGCATCAATTGCCCACGGTTGCTGATGGATAACATAGAGCAAATATAGAAAACCCCTTACAGTAAATAAAAAGATGTGATAGCATGTATCGACTGTACCCTCCTGATTTGGCTTTTGCCCTTTCGTTTTTCAACTCTACCTTTGCGGCATGCAAATATTAGATGGCAAGCTTGTAGCTCAAGCAGTAAAGGACGACTTGAAACAAAAGGTAGATGAACTGAAAAAACAAGGCAAAAAAACACCACACCTGGCGGCTGTTTTGGTTGGTAACAACGGCGCCAGCGAAACCTATGTTGCTTCCAAAGTAAAAACCTGCGAAGAACTGGGATATCAATCCACGCTCATACGGTTTGAGAATGATGTTGAGGAAAGCGTGCTGCTACAAAAAATAACCGAACTGAACAGCGATAGCAGCATTAACGGGATACTGGTTCAGTTACCGCTGCCCAAACAGATTTCGGAAGAAAAAGTGATCAATGCCATTGTTGCGGAAAAGGATGTGGATGGATTTCACCCTTTAAACATCGGCAAAATGGTGCAGGGACAACCTGCCTATATTCCGGCTACACCCTATGGCATTTTATTGTTGCTGGAACATTATAAAGTTCAAACAAAAGGCAAACACGCGGTGGTCATTGGCCGAAGCAATATTGTTGGCCGGCCCATAAGTATATTGCTCAGTCAGAACACCCCTACCGGAAATTGCACGGTTACCTTATGCCACTCACATACCGGCAATTTAAAAGACCTGTGCCTGCAGGCCGATATTATTATAGCAGCATTGGGTAAGCCGGAATTTCTTACTGCCGATATGGTGAAAGATGGCGCTGTTGTAATTGACGTTGGCATTACCCGCGTGGAAGACAACACTAAAAAAAGAGGCTATGCTATTAAGGGCGATGTGCATTTTGAATCGGTAGCGCCTAAATGCAGTTATATTACCCCGGTTCCGGGTGGTGTAGGCGCCATGACCATTGCGGCGTTGATGCAGAATACGTATTTAGCCAATACATTGCAGGGATAGGCAAAAGTTGGAAGAAATTCTATGTTGCTTCATCAATCACGATTTGAAAATTCCAATATTGATTGCTTTTTTATACAAGATCAAATACGATCTTATTCTAAAAGGTTTG
>CAYMKT010000014.1:9448-30814 GCA_964391065.1 uncultured Terrimonas sp.
AATATTGATTGCTTTTTTATACAAGATCAAATACGATCTTATTCTAAAAGGTTTGAGAAATTCAAACTTGAACTTGAAACATATCTCAGTCATGCCCCATATGCTTGCTCAATAAAGAACCCGGCTGTCCGTACATGAATCAATATTCGATCGGCAACGGGTTATGGCTTATCTTTGCGTGATTTTCCAGACAAATAAATTGAACCAGCCATTTTGCAACCTGTAGTGAACATAACAGCGCCGGCGCTTCCCGTAATGGAAGCCTTTTACACCCTGCAGGGCGAAGGCACACACCAGGGAAAAGCCGCCTATTTTATTCGTTTGGGCGGCTGCGATGTGGGTTGTGTGTGGTGCGATGTAAAAGAGAGCTGGGATGCCGCTGCCCACCCTAAACTCAGCGTTGATGCTATCGCAAAAACAGCATTGGAGTCCATTCCGCAAAGCCATCAACAACCAGACAAGAATGATGTAATTGCGGTTATAACGGGTGGAGAGCCATTGCTGTATGATCTTGAACCGCTCACTTTATCGCTCCGAAACGCAGGGTTTCGTACGCATATTGAAACATCGGGAAGCAGCGAAATGAGCGGCATATGGGATTGGATATGCATCTCGCCAAAAAAATTCAAAGCGCCACTGCCTCAAAATCTTTCCGTCGCCCACGAGCTCAAAATCATTATTTATAATAAGTCGGATTTTGCCTGGGCCGAAAAATTCGCGGCATTAATGAATAAGGATTGCAAATTATACCTGCAACCCGAATGGAGCAAAGCATCAACGGTTACCCCTCTAATTATTGACTACATTAAAGCCAACCCTCAATGGCAACTGAGTTTACAGATACACAAGTACATTAACGTTCCGTAGAAAGAATTGAATTTTGTACTTACGATTTGAGATGAGGGAAATTTATGGTTTGTAATTTATGGTTTAGGTTATCATAGCGAAGACAGATGCTTCCTGCGTCAGCATGACAAGCTGTGCTAATGGTATTGATCTTGTGTGCTAATGCCGGACAAAGCACCTAATGCCCGTTTTGGAAAGCCTGTCCGCCGTGGCGGAGACCGAGGCATCTGCATTCACCATGGCGAATATTTTCATTTGGTTCTTGTTATTTCCTTTCCTTTTTCAAAATATCTTTCAAAATAATCGTAGCATGTTCCCGGGAGTTTTCAATAAACCAACTGTGTGTATCCATACCGCCGCATACCACACCCGCTAAATAGATATTCTTTTTATTGGTTTCCATCGTTTCGGGGTTGTACTCGGGCTTCAGTTTTTCATCGTCAGACAAACGGATGCCTGTGTTTCTCAAAAAATCAAACTGAGGCTTGTAGCCTGTCATGGCAATTACATAATCGTTGGGTATGGTAATGATACCTTCGGGGGTTTGTATATCTACCCTGTCTTCATATATGGCGGCTAATGTGGAGTTGAAGAATGATTTGATACTTCCCTCCGCAATTCTGTTTTCGATGTCGGGCTTTACCCAGTATTTTACCCGTTTGCCTATTACACTATCTCTCACTACCATTGTTACGTCGGCGCCTTTTCGAAAAGTTTCCAAAGCGGCATCCACCGCCGAATTATTAGCGCCCACCACCACTACCTTTTGCATGGCATAAAAATGAGGCTCTTTATAATAGTGCGTTACTTTGGGTAAATCTTCGCCGGGGATATTCATTAATACCGGTATATCGTAAAAGCCCGTTGCCAAAATGATATACCTTGTTTGATAAGCTGTGCTGCTGGTGGTAACCTCATAATGATCATCCATTTCTTTAATAGCCTCTACCTTTTCCTGCAAATGGATATGCAGGTGATTGGACAATGTGGCGCGGCGATAATATTCCAGCGCCTCGGTACGGGTAGGTTTAACAGATATAGAAACAAAAGGTATCCCGCCTATTTCTAACCGTTCCGAAGTGGAGAAAAAAGTCATGTTATAGGGATAGTTGTACAACGAATTCACCAAACAGCCTTTCTCAAGAATGCAATACTTTAAGCCGGCTTTTTGCGCTTCCAGCCCGCAGGCCAGGCCAATGGGACCGCCGCCAACAATAATCATATCATACATAGTACAAGAAAAAATTTAAATAAAAAGGTAAACAGGCAACCGATGTGCAAAGGTATGCGGTGATGGGAGAATGACTCTTTTATAAATCTAAACCCTTTTCAAATCACCCACCGGCATCAATGTTTTCCTTCACTGATCAGTATCAACGCAAATACGGCATAATTAATAATATCGTAATAATTAGCGTCGATGCCTTCGCTGATCAGGGTTTTGCCTTTGTTGGCCAATATTTGTTTAATCCGCAGTAATTTGGTCAGGATAAGATCCGTAAAGCTTTCCTGGCTCATCTCGCGCCAGGCTTCACCGTAGTCATGATTCTTATTTTCCATTAACATACGCGCCTTGCCGATGATGGAATCGTATGAACGCTGCACTACGGAAATTTCCAGTTCCTCTGCTTGTCCTGGCTCCTGTTCCATTTGTATTAACCCCACCACCGCATAGTTGAGTATGCCTTTAAATTCCGAAGCAATGTCATCGTCAATTTTTTGGGCTCCGTTTTCCTGAATGGTTCGTACCCGTTTGGCTTTAATGTAAATCTGGTCAACAATGGAAATCGTTCTCAATACCCGCCAGGAAGTACCATAGTCCTGAGCTTTCTTTAAAAAAATATCCCTGCATGTTTTTACCGCGATATTGTATTGTTCAATCGTAGTCATTATATAGCTGCGCATTTAATTAATATAGGAAGAACTATTTTTGTTTAAGCCGAAAGGGTGCATTTCAAATTTTCGCAGGCGGGTGGCGACACCCGTCCGTAGAGTTCGCTACTGGTCGGTGTCTCACCGACCGGAAAATCAGGTAAGGAGCAAGAATTTGAAATACGCCCGGCTAAAGTTTCAAAAATAAGCCGAAAACAAATAATGTACACTTTAAACTGCAAAGGCCGGTTGCTGGCGATGGATAAACCATGGATAATGGGCATCATCAATACCACACCCGATTCTTTTTACGAAAAGAGCAGAAAACAGGAAATGGACGAGCTATTGCAGGTTGCCGAAAACATGATACAGGAAGGCGCAGATATTTTAGATATTGGCGGGCAAAGCACCCGTCCAGGCAGTACAAGGATAACGATGCAGGAGGAAATAGACAGAACAGTACCTGCTATTGAACACATCATGCGTGAATTTCCGGAAGCCCTCGTTTCAATAGATACCTACGTTTCCGGGGTGGCGAAGGCCGCCGTACAGGCCGGCGCCGCTATTGTAAATGACATTAGCGCCGGAAATATGGATGATGATATGATTTCGACAGTGGCATCGTTAAGCGTTCCGTATATCGGCATGCATATGCTGGGTACACCCGACACTATGCAAAAAAATCCACAGTACAACAATGTAACGGAAACGGTGCTCGACGAACTTATCCGGAAAGTTAATGAATGCAGGAAGGCGGGTATCCATGATGTTATTGTTGATCCGGGATTCGGATTTGGGAAAAATATTCCCCACAATTTTTCCCTGCTTAAAACATTAAGGGCATTCCGGATCATCGGCTGTCCGCTCATGGTTGGACTTTCCCGCAAGTCAACCATCTATAAAACACTTGGTATCACAGCTAACGAGGCCTTAAACGGCAGCACGGTTTTACATACGATTGCCTTAATGAATGGCGCTGATATACTGCGTGTGCACGATGTGAAAGCCGCCAGGGAAACGATTGACCTGTTTCTTGCCTACAAAAATGCATAAAAAACGGACAAGCCACCGCAGTAGCCTGTCCGTTGAAATACCTTATTTTGTTATCCCTTTTTTTGCGATTTTGTTAAGGCTGATGTGGCGTTAAAGCCGGCGGACCTTGCGGCCCTGCAGCATCTTTCACATCCAGCACTTCTATTTCAAATATCAGGCTGCTGTTAGGTTTTATCTTACCCGAACCCTGCGTTCCGTAACCCAGAACCGAAGGGATGAATAGCCTGCCTTTCGCCCCTTTTCCAAGTTGCTTTAACCCGTCGTCGAATCCCTTGATAGAACCCCCGGCGCCTAATGTAAGCGTGTACGGTTCGGTGTGATTAAAGGAGGTATCTACATTGCTGTCGAACACTGTACCATCCAATAATTTTCCGGTATATTTAACCGACATGGTTTGTCCATCCTTACCGGGTTCCCCGCCTGCTTCCTGAACCTCAACGTAAGTGCCTTGTTCGGTTTTTGTGGCTTTGATATTGTTTTTGGCAATATAATCCTGCAAAGCCTGGTCGTCTTTTACCGCCTGTGCAATGGCATGAATAGAATCCTGCTCACGGAATTTTTGAACTTCTTTGGTAAAATCTTCCTGGGCGCTATCGGCTTTCAGGATACCGATAATTTTAAATGTGGTGAAAAGGAATTCGCCTTTCTTGAACTCTTTCGGCATCATTGCCATTCCACCTTTAAAAACACTATCGGTAAGAATGCGGGTTACCACGCTGTCGCCTGTTCTTACCTGCTTAAACACCTCGTAATATTCTTTGGGCAACTGCGAGCTGTCTACAGGCTGATATTGAGGAGGCTGACTATAAGTGTCTTTCATCGTGGAATCCTTATACTTCTGGGAAAAATGAAATTTCATTACTTCCCCGTAGGCGATCGGCGTTCCCTTACCGTTGCTTATAATTTTATATTCCATTCCATTTGCCAATTTTTGATAGGCGCCACTCCCGCCACTGCAGGAACCCAACCCGAAGGACAAAGCTACTCCGGATACTAACCATGTTATTTTCTTCATTTGTGCTTGTTGTAATTTTTGTGTTTATTATTATTGTAATTGTGATGCGTTTTCTTTTATTGCTGCTTCAAAGGTTTTAATCGTATCATTCAGCGAGTCAGCACTTCTTCCGCCCGAAGCATTAAAGTGCCCACCGCCATTAAAATATTTTCGTGCAAAGCTGTTTACATCCACGTTGCCCTTACTGCGAAACGACCACTTACGCTCTTCATCGCGGTCAATAACCAGCCCCGAGAGTTTTATGCCCTGAATGGTGAGGGGATAGTTTACCAATCCTTCCGTGTCGCCGGTTCTGATGTTAAACTTCAGCAGGTCGTTTTTGGGAATGGCAATCAAAGCCGCATTATACTCGTAAAATATTTCCATACGGTGTAATAATATATGCCCAATAAAACGCAACCTGTCTTCGAGGAAATTATCATATAAATGCTCGTGAACAACCGAATGCTGCAAACCTTTCCGTTTTAAAGCAGCAACCATTTCATGCACTTCGGGTGAAGTAGCAGGAAAGCGGAAGGATCCTGTATCGCCGATTATACCAGCGTACAAACAGGCGGCAATATCTTCATTAATCAATGCTTCATTACCCGATTCTTTTATAAAATCATATATCATTTCCGAAGTAGAGCTCTTGAGCGTATCACTGATACCATAGTCAAAAGCCCCGGTTTCGGGTTGCTGGTGGTGATCAATCAGTATTTTTACACATTTCAGGTCGGCAATCTTCGGCGCCATGTTTTTAGTGCGGTGCAAGGCATTAAAATCCAGGCAAAACAACCACTCTGCGGCATTCAGGGCATTAATGGCTTTTTCGGCAGATGCCTCAAAATCTATAACCCCTTTAGCCCCGGGCATCCATTTTAAAAAATCGGGCCAATTGGTAGGAGAAACAACACTAACCTGGTGCCCCATTTGCAGCAATACCCCCGCAAGCGCCAAAGAAGAACCCAATGCATCGGGATCAGGTTTCTGGTGCGTAGTAATAACTATATTGCGTTGGGTACTGAGTAATGGATAAATTTCCTGAATGGCCTTCATACAAAGCCGCAAAAATCATTTATAATATGCATTCAGTCAAATATTTTTTCGGCCCGGCATGCGGCCCGGCATGAAAATGAATTCTGCCACACCTGCATTGTTATTCCCGGAACTGCTTCAACAATAGCTAAAACAATGTAAAATGTTAAAAACCGCGTCACTTCACAATTTTAGATATTAGGGTAAACCATTACCTTTGCTGCCCTAAAGAAAAAATATGAGCAATATCACTTTTACCATGATCAAACCTGATGCTTTTTCAAACGGGCATACAGGAGCCATTTTAGATCAGATCATTAAGGCCGGCTTTCGCATTGCAGCTTTAAAACTCACATCACTTTCAAAAGATAAAGCAGGAGCGTTTTACGCCGTGCATAAACAAAGACCCTTTTTTGGCGAGCTGGTGGAATTTATGAGCAGTGGACCTATTATTGCTGCTATTTTGGAAAAAGATAATGCCGTGGAAGACTTTCGTAAACTTATTGGCGCCACCGACCCCGCTAAAGCGGAAGCAGGCACTATTCGTCAACGCTTTGCCGAAGATTTAGGGAGAAACGCAATCCATGGTAGCGACAGTGACGAGAATGCAGCGATTGAAGGAGCCTTTTTCTTCAGCCATTTAGAAAAATATTAAGTGTAAATACTTATGCATATTGTTCTTATATGGTAAAACGTGACAAAAGAAATCTGAAAATTTGAAGTTTGGCATAATCTTAGTTATAGCTATAATATCTTTCTCAAGGGTTTAGGGTTGAAACTAAAGGGGGCTCATTTCCATGAGCCTCAATTTTTTTGCCCCATGCCCAAACCCAACTCATGACTTGAGTTCACTGCCTGTTTCACCTTCAAATATTATTCTGCTACCACCGCTTCCTCTCCATACATCTGGCTCTTATATTCCAGCGAAGGCGATGTAATGAGGGGTCCGATATGAAGGGATTCCCATTTTCTATCTACCGCTTCTATCGTATCGTCATCCGCAACAATAATATTTGGCCAATCACGCTGGAAATCGTCCCATTCCCTGGTCTTCCGGGTGCCATCCAGTCCCAAACAGCAAAATACCTTTCCTGGCTGGGTAACAGAAGGTTGCTCAAATAAGATGTGGTCTCTTTTGGGATCGAGATTGTTGCAGAATCGCCACAAGGCTACCGCCAGTTTACCCGGGTTAACATTATATTCCACGTACAAAATCATTTTCACGCTTTCAATGCCGGCAGCGGTGGTACAAATGCGTTGGTGCAGGTCCCGGATATGATTTTTCTTGGTTTTCTTTACCGCAATTATTAAAACGGGAATGTTAAGATCGGGCAGCGAAGTATTCACCTGTGTTATCCCAGGAAATGCAGATAACAGTTGCTCCCGCACCAACTTTTCGTGATTGGGTTGCAACCGATACCGTTCATCCGATTCCTCTTCCATTTTTTGTGTTCCATCAATACACATTTTTCCCCCAAATCCCATTTTGCTGCAACTGTGGTCCAGCACGTCCATGGGCCCGGTGGCAAAAAAAACATCTGTGGATACGTTCAGGTTATTAAATACGCGCTGCGCCAAACTTTTATAATCCTGGATATTGCCGTGCTCGTCAGCAATGACCAATATCTTGTTAAACATCATTTGCCCGGCGCCCCACATGGCGTACATTACTTTTTGCCCCTGCCCGGCAAACTCCTTTTTTATTTTGGTAATAACGAGATTATGAAAAACGCCCTCTACCGGCATTTCCATGTCCAGGATTTCCGGAACCATAGTCATTTTAATGGGCGCGAGAAATATCCTTTCGGTGGCTTTACCCAACCACGCATCTTCCTGGGGTGGTATGCCTACAATGGTGGCCGGGTAAACCGGGTTTCTTTTATGGGTAATGCAGGTTACATGAAAACGCGGGTACCAGTCGGGAAGCGAATAATAACCGGTATGGTCGCCAAACGGACCTTCCCATATCTGTTCTTCGTTGGGTTCCACGTATCCTTCAATAATAAAATCGGCATCGGCCGGAACCTCCAGTTCGGGCTGCGTAATGCATTTTACCAGTTCCACTTTTTTCTTCCGTAAAAAGCCGGCCAACATATATTCATCTACATTTTCGGGCAAGGGGGCGGTGGCGGAATAGGCGTACACAGGGTCGCCGCCAAGGGCAACAGCCACCGGCATGCGCTTTCCAAGTTGTTTGTATCCGTTGTAATGTTTTGCCGAGACTTTATGCTTATGCCAGTGCATGCCCGTTAGCGTTGGTCCGAATACCTGCATCCGGTACATCCCTACATTGCGGATACCCGTGTGTATATCTTTGGTATGAATAACAGGCAGGGTTACGAAGGGTCCGCCGTCTTTAGGCCAACAGGTAATTACCGGAAGCTTACCCAGATCGGGCTCCCGCATTACCACTTCCTGGCATGCTCCCCGGCCATTTTTTACTTTGGGCATCCATGAGGCAAATTGTCCGAGCTTTGGCAAAAGGTTAAGCTTGTCTAGTATACTTTCCTTAGGTTTGGTAAGCAGCTTGAAAAGCGATTCAATTTCCTTTGCCACGTCGTTGAGTTGATTTACTCCCAACGCCATGCACATCCTTTTTTCGCTGCCGTAGGCATTCATCAGCACAGGAAAATCATAACCTGTGTTTTCAAACAAAATCGCTTTGCCGCCACTACCGCTTTTACTGATGCGATCTGTTATTTCTGCCATCTCCAGGCGCGGGTTTACATAAGTAGTTACCCGCAGCAGCTCGCCTGCCTTTTCTAAAGCATTAATAAACTCCTGTTGATTCTTATATGCCATGTCTATGGTTATTTTAGGTCAAAGATAAAGCATGTGCATGCAGCCGAAACGCATAAAAAAATCCCGCTGCGACCAGCGGGACCTAAAACCAAAACATGAGAAACTATACCAATAATGAATTTGAGATTTGAGATTTGACATCTATACTGTTTCATCCCAATCCGGCAGACAACATTCTAATTGGCATAACAAAGGCCGGATAGCATATAGCAGCCCTTAATTACCCTGTCCCACCCTGTTTATTTCGTCGGACACGCCTGTTGCTCTTTTTCGCGAAGGTGCAATGGTGTTTTTCCCGAATCTGTAAGTGAGGCTTGCAAAAACCTGCCGGCTGTCCCAGCGATTAGCTATCGTTACATCCACATCTCCATAACGGGTATGACCTCCAAATTTTTGCCAGCCAAAAGGATCGCGGAAATTGAGCTTTACTGTGGCTTTGTCTTTCAGCATTGATTTTTGTAAACCTATACTCATCTGGTACATGGGGTCCATTACAATGAGCTGATCCACAGTTTTAGACCTGTAAAAACCACTCAATTCGGCTGAAAATCCTTTGGCAATGGTAAAGCTGTTGGTAATGTTGATCATGTATGCAGTGTAAGACAAATCAATGATGTCTGTATTGTATTCGCCCTCGTAGTGGTTGTTGTACAGGTTAAGAAACAAATTGGAGCTGAACCACGACGCCCATTTAACCGGAGCCGTAACAGCCAATCCGATATTGCGGAATGTGCTGATATTTTCGGTGGTTGCATAGGTTATTTTCTTGTCGGTTTCCTGCCTGATGATCTCGGAAATTACATCGGTTGTTCTGCTGTAGTTTATGGTGGCGATATACTTTCCTTTAAAAGCATTACTTAATTCAAAATTTTGCGTGAACTGCGGAAGCAAATAGGGATTTCCCTTCCGATAGGTTAATGAATCAAGGAAATAAGTGAAAGGATTCAGATTTTCATAATTGGGCCGGCTCAACCTTCGGCTATAAGAAAGCGTGAGCTGGTTGTTTTTGTTCAAAGTGTAGCTCACAAAGGCAGAAGGAAACAGGTTGGTGTAATGCCTTGTGAACGAAGAATCATTGGTTACCTGCTGTCCTTTCGTATTGGTATTTTCAGCCCTTAGTCCCGCCTGCACGCTCCATTTATCGTTCAACTTTTTATTGACATTCACGTAAGCTGCATTTATGTTTTCTTCATAAATAAAATGATTCGATCTGGAGTCCTCCACCCAGGTTTCATCGCTTAAGCGCATGTAATCGACCACGTTATTGTTTTTTACAAAATTGGTTTTTACGCCAGCCTCAATTTTGGCATTTCCTTTTAATGGATGAACATAGTCCGACTTAAAGGAATAGATATCAATCAGCGATGGAAGGTATCCCTTGAGCAGCACCGGGTTTCCTGTTTTGTTGCCCAGATTATCCTGCACGTTAGTGCTGAGCAGCATATTGTTTACATTGTTGTACTTCACGTAGTCAACATCTACTGAAATCTCCCGGCCCGTGCTGTCGAATGTATGTTTATAATTGATGTTGCCGGTATAGTTCCGGAAAGTAAGCTGATTGTTGGAAGAAGAATACAGCCCGGATTGAAGCGACCCGTCGGGATTATAAATATTGGACACCGTTACGGGTAAAAAATCACCAAAAAAACCGAAACCTGTAAATACCACGCCAATAACATTCTTGCTGTTGATATAATAATCAGCGCCCAGTTTAAAACTATGGTTTTTGCTGTTGCCTTTAAAGATAGTGTTCAGGTCGGCAGATGAATTCAGGCTGCCATCGGCATTATAAAAGTTTCTTTTCAGGTTCAGTTCATTCCTTCTGTCGCTATAATTGGGATTATAGTTGGCAAACAGGTTAACCTTATTTTTTCTATAATTGAGATTGATGCTGTTCTGCGTTCTGGGCTGAGCATATACCACATCTCCTTTCGGGAAAAAACCAACACCCGCTCCCAGCGTAATATTACCATTCAGTCCGGATTTTAAACTCTTTTTGGTTTTGATATTAATAATACCCGCATTACCTGCAGCATCATATTTGGAAGATGGGTTGGTCATGATCTCAATCTGGTCTATGGCAGACGCCGGTGTGTTTTTGAGTAAATTAGCGAGATCGGAAGCGGCAAGGTAAGTGGGCTTCCCATCCATCATCACTACAATACCAGCTTTCCCTTTCAAGCTAATATTACCATCATTATCCACAGTAACACCGGGTGATTTTTCCAGCACTTCCATTGCGGTGGCGCCGGCATTGGTGGGCGAAGCATCTACATTCACCACCAGTTTATCTACTTTCTGTTCTATCAGCGGCTTTTGAGCAGTAATCACTACCGTTTTCATTTCTTTGCTCGCCTTTACCAGGTGGATGGTGCCAATGCGGGTGGCGCCTGCGGAGGAAACCGTGAATAAAGAGGTATACTTTTTCTCGAATCCCACAGCGCTGATCTGCATTAAAAAATCGCCGTAATTAGTGGAAACCAGTTCAAATTGTCCATTTTTACCGGTTAACTCAATTTTTATTACACTGGAATCTTTGGCTGCCAGCAGCGCAACGGTTGCCGCTTCTATGGGCTTACCTTCATGTTCCACTACTCCCGTTATTCTCGAATGTTGTTGTGTTTGCGCCTGAAGCACGGGGAGTCCGCAAATAGCTATTGCCAGGAGCATTAAAAGTTTTTTCATTACAGTTTATTTTGACTTGATTACTCTACGAAACTAAAGTACTTTGCAATGCATAGAACATAGTTTTGCATTGAACGGTCAAAATAAATGATAGCTGGCAATGCCAAGTACTATCAAGATAAGTTTATCCCATAATACATTTAATGAATGAAAACCCTAAAGATTTCGCGTGGCTTATGCGGCTGCGGGCTTTGTTGGTGGTGGTTGATTTCGTACCCAGAAGAAGAGCGCAATGCCGGTGATGATTAACAGGCTGGAAATAATTTCGGCCTGGGTAGGCTGAAAACCGAAAATATGATACTTCGTATTCACGCGAATTTTCTCCACCAAAAATCGCTCTAATCCATTTAAAATCAAATAAATAGCAAACATTTGCCCCGGAACAGTGATTTGCTTCCGCAAACCGAGTAATAAAAGGAATAACAGTAAACACGCAATGGTTTCGTAAAAAGGTGTAGGAAACACAGGTACGGGTAAAGCATTGCAATGATCGCCGGTGCAACCTTCCAACTTGAATCCCTGTTCATTTACATTATGCGGATAAGCATAGGCAACCATCCAGTTGGGCAGAAATGAGGGCGCTTTTACCGGCATGCGCGGGATGCTATCGGTACCAAATTCACCGAGATAAATGGTTTTATTCCTGTCAAGTGTGTTATCGAAATCGCCCGGGTTGGCCAAAACGGCCTTGCCGGTTGTGGTATGGGTAATATAGGCGCTGTTTAAAATACCCCAGTCGCCATCGCCACTCACCTGGCAACCAATGCGGCCCAGGGCATAGGCGAGCATTAACGTGGGCGCCGCGGCATCAACCAGGTGGCGGATGCTTATTTTCTTTTTGCGGGCAAACCATAAAATAGCGGCTGTAGCACAAATCAAACCTCCATAAAAGGTAAGTCCGCTCGGCGATAACAGGTTTTCAATCGGATTTTGGATAAACCGGTTCCAATTCTCGAGGTTATCGAAAATTTTAGCACCAATAAATCCAAAAATCGCTGCATAGATCGTAATGTCGCCTACCCTTTCATGCGGCCAAATCCTGATTTTCCTGTTCTCAGGTTTAGCGAGTTTTTGCTTTCCTTTTTCGCGGTACTTTAAGCCCGCAAAAACGAGTGCCAGCATTATGCCGCCGCCAATACTTCCTTTGCCCGAAAAAATATAATCCTGCGGGGAAATCTGGTCGGTGTTCAAAAAAATACCCAATGCCTTATATCCTACGATAAACCCTAACAAAGCGTTAATCAATAATTCTGAAACAGACGCAGGTTTACCTACGGTAATGGTTTCTTCAACCGGAAATAATAACCCTTCCCGTTCCTTCCGCTTTAATTCGCTGGCAAGCACCAGTGCAGACAGGATAAAAGCAATCGCTACAAAAAAACCAAACGCATTCACAAATTTGGTCCATGCCCATGGTTCAATTCCAAAACTATCTTTAAGAAAAAAATAAAGGTTAGGATACATGTTACACCGTTGGTTATGAGGTACAATGATAGTTTAAAAATGTGGATTGAAATAAATTAAGCAGCATTAAAAAAAAGGCAGGCATTCATCAATACATGAATTTTAAAGATGACAAGGATCTCCGTTCAGGCTGCTTCACGCTTTTGTTATTGCTAAAAAAA
Source organism: uncultured Terrimonas sp. (assembly GCA_964391065.1). Taxonomy (GTDB): domain Bacteria; phylum Bacteroidota; class Bacteroidia; order Chitinophagales; family Chitinophagaceae; genus Agriterribacter. The sequence continues at coordinate 22,364 of CAYMKT010000014.1, forward strand.
TCCCGTCCTTTACGAAGAACGGGATATGTGGCAAAGCCATCAAAAATTAATTGCAATGCTCTTCAAATGCAGCAATAAGATTATGTGCGATCAACTGCGCCGGCCTTCCTTCAATTTGGTGGCGTTCAATAAAATGAACCAGTTTACCGTCTTTAAATAATGCGATAGCGGGTGAAGAAGGGGGATAAGGCAATAAATGCTCTCTTAATTTATTGATCGCCTCAATGTCGAACCCTGCAAAACTGGTAGCCAGGTGATCCGGCTTTTTTGATGCATTGGCAACAGCCATCAGCACACCGGGACGTGCACTTCCTGCCGAACAACCACACACTGAATTGATCATAACAAGAGTAGTTCCTTTATCCTGCAAAGCGCTATCCACCGCTTCAGCAGTTAACAACTCATCAAACCCGTTATCGGTTAACTCTTCCTTCATCGGTATTACAATTTCCTGCGGATACATGTTTTTGAATATTTAGTTTGTTTAATTGTATTAAGTGCTGCAAAGTTAAGTAAATCTTGCTTCAATCGTAGTTCAGACTTATTGTCATCGATTTTCATCGATTTTGACACTATGTCACACTCGTATGAGTTTTTGCTCGCAAAACCGGTAATTCTTGCATTCATTTACAGATGGAACGCTGTTTGATCTTCCCTGCCTGTAAACAAAAACTAAAAACTAAAAAAATACAACTATGACACTTTTAAAGGTTAACGGATCACCCGTAAAAAAGCAATATGGTTCATTTTTAGATGAGTGGCTGAACCAATGGTCGAGCTTTGGCAAAGACGATAATGCCACCAGTTGGAACGGCGTACCCGTAAACATTCACGAAACCGGGGAAGCTTATCATCTTGAACTCAGCACTCCCGGATTGAGTAAAGAAGATATTAAACTGAATGTAGAAAATGGTTTATTGACCATTTCACATGAGCAGAAAGAAGAAACCAAAAGCGAGGATTACAAAACCGTACGCCGGGAATTTCACTACAACAGCTTCAAACGTAGTTTTACTTTGAGCGACAAAATTGATGTGGACAATATCCAGGGTAAATACGAAAACGGTATTTTGAAAGTTCTTTTACCCAAAAAGGAAAAGGCCCAGGCAGAGATTAAACAAATAGATATCCAATAAAATATTGATTGGTTTTGCATACGGATTAGTAGTTTAGAGGGGTTTGAAGCGGGCTGATTCTTCATTGAGTCAGCCCTGTTTTTTTATAAACATTAACATTCACTCATTTACATAACATCATTACGGTATAATCCGTTAATTGATTAACACATGTATCGCATAAAGCCTTAAATTTGCTTTACTAAATTTTTTAACCCTTTAAAAGGCCGGCAAATTGATTAATAATAAGTTTGCTTTTATACTGGTTTTATTTTTAGGTTCTACTTTCCAGACTTTTTCGCAGGTTACTGATTCATTGAAAATAGATACTGTTTTCCACACCATACCTTTCGAAGATTCGGTTTTGAGGATCAGAAATCTAAACCCATATATTACGCTTCACGTGGATTCCACGTTGCAGTATAAGTTAGATATCAATAAAGATCAGTCGCACTATTATTGGTTTCTTACCAATTCGCCCGTGGGGTTAAAGATCGACCGTAACAGCGGTCTTTTGACTTTTACAGCCGAGAGAGCATTTTTTCTGTCGGGCAGGCTCAAATACGACATGGAGTACAAAGTAAATCTGGGAGTGCAAAACTTAGATAATCCCAAAGACAAATTAGATACGTCGTTTACCTTATTGTTCTTTAATACCGAAATCATTCCTTCCAAAATAAAGCCCAGTGTTAACAGCGTGCTTTATGTAGATGAAGGAGACAGCGTTAGCTTTAAAGTGCAGTGCGAAGACGGAAACTTCCCTATTGAAAGTATTACCATGACCAGCAATTACACCATTAACACAATTGGCACGGTAACCAAATGTGGTGATGATTTTAAATGGTCGCCGCCCTTTGGTTTTGTGAAATCGACCGACGCCGGCAAGGAAAGAGCCGTTGTTGTGAACTTCGTTGGCGCCAATAAGTTTAACATACGCGACACGGCAAGTATCCGGATCATAGTGAAAGAAAATATCAATTACCCGCAAAAAGTGCTGGAATACGAGTCGGTGGTGGCAAGTGTTAAACTCTATTCGAACCGGCTAAAAGCTACGTTCATGGAATTGGATCAGGAAGTAAAATCTACAAAGGGTACAAGAACAACCTTCGACCTCACAACTGCTGCTGCTTCTTTAGGTGGAACTGTTTTTTCATCTTTGCCGGGTGAGGGACAAAAAACAGCCGGCAAAATATTACCAAGCGCCGGAGTGGCTTTAGTGCCGGTAAAAGAAACGGTAGCGCCCACCAAAACCGCGCAGCAAAATTCGGCAGTACTGGTGCGTAACAGCATTAAACGTTTAGAATTCCTGGTACAAAATAATCCACTTGTGGGGGAGAAAGATCCCGAAATACTAAACAAAACCGAAAAGCTAAAATCAGAACTCAAACAAATACAGATACAATTGATCGAAATACCGGTTATAGAATTTGGCGATTCACCCCAGGAAGATCTAGACAAATACTTTAACAACCCCAAAGTGAATAAGAAATACCGTATGAAAAAGTCGTGATTTGCGGGTCACCGGGGAATCTCTTACCTGCATACAACCCAACCCGCCGCCTGGCTGTAATAACAACCTGCAAAAATTACGGGTTCATTTCCACTTCCAGCACTTTGGGCCATAGTTTACCGGTAACGAATAAACGATTTGAACTGGAATCCCAGGCAATACCATTCAACACAGCGCCTTCCTGTACCGATTTCTTATCGTAATTAATATTGGCAAACTTTTTTAACGCGTCTGTAAAATCAAGCCGGCCGGCAACCAATCCTGATGCGGGATCAATTTTCAAAACATAATCTGTTTCCCACTGGTTTGCATAGATGTACCCGTTTATATATTCCAGCTCATTCAAATTATTAACCGGCCCAAGATTATTGAATACCGATACAATTTTCATTAATTTAAAATCACCCGGACGAACAAAATATAATTTATCAGTGCCATCACTGATAATAAGATTTGTATTATCGTGCGTAATGCCCCAACCTTCATTGCTCCAATAAGCTTTACGCACCAGCTTGAGGTCTTTAACGCCGTACACCAAGATGATATGGTCCTCCCAGGTTAACTGGTAAAGCGTATCATTCAAAATAGTAATGCCTTCACCAAATAAACCGGGGTCCAGATCCACTCTTTTTTGAACAGTTCCTGATTTATAATCGACTTTTCGTAGTGTCGATTCTTTTTTATGCCCGGTACCTTCATATAATTGCCCATTATGAAAAACAAGACCCTGTGTAAATGCGGTAGTGTCGTGCGGATAAATATTTACGAGCTTATATTCCACCGGTGCGGGTGCAGGAATATTGTTTTCCGGAACCTTAAGGGATGAGTTGGAGGACTCAACGTTGTTGCAGGACCAAAGGATACAGACAAAACAAAAAGAAACCAATAACTTTTTTACCATATAATAATCAATTGTGGCAAAAATAAAGTTTTCACAAGAATGCATATATCCTATCCTGCATTTTTAACGGTAATTATAGATCAGTCATCGAAAACTGCCGGCGCAGCTTATACTTGCCGTAAATTTGGAGTATTTTGTCGCCGCATACATTTAGATATCCCAAAGGCTTAGCCTTCTCCAACAATCCTCTACTACCTCATCCATTTATTCTTTGCAAAAACGCGATGATATAACGCCGTTTGTCGCATCACCGGTTACTATGGCGTTTGTCAATTTAAATCTCCATGAAAAGCTGATCATAAAATCAGCCAATGAAGTTTTTTATCCTTACGTTATTTCTTCACAGCTTTCTTATAGTGGCGGCCCAGCGTAATTGTGCAACGGCCAACTATTGGCAAAGCCAGCTAAAGGGCGACCCGGCATTATTAATGCGGTATCAGCAAATGGAACGTACTGCGAAACTGCGTTCATTGCTTTCTCTAAAAAACCAGGAAAGTGGTGTTGCGGATGTTCCCATTATTACGATTCCTGTTGTGGTGCACGTTTTATACAACAAACCCGAACAAAATATAAGCGATGCGCAGATACAATCCCAACTTGCGGTATTAAATAAAGATTTCAGGAAAGGCAATGCCGACACCGCAAAAATACCTGCCGCCTTTGCCGCATTTGCGACAGATAGCCGAATCCAGTTTGAGCTGGCAAAAGTTGATCCGGGGGGAAGGACCACTTCGGGCATTACCCGAAAAGCAACCGGCCAGGTATCATGGCAGCAGGATGATAAAATGAAATTCTCCGCATCGGGTGGCCACGATGCCTGGGACAGTCGCTATTACCTTAATATATGGGTGTGTAATCTCACCAAAAGCTTACTGGGCTATTCCACTTTCCCCGGGGCGCCTGCCGAAAAAGACGGGATTGTAATACGCACCGACGTTTTTGGTGTTACCGGTAATCATTCTGCCTATAATAAAGGAAGGACCACAACACACGAAGTAGGACATTGGCTAAACCTTAAACATCTTTGGGGCGACCTGGATTGTGGCGATGATGACGTTGAAGACACACCCCGCCAAAAAACATACAGCAGCGGTTGCCCGTCATTCCCACAAATTACACCGGATGGATGTAACCCGAACCCTGCCGGAGATATGTTTATGAATTTCATGGATTTCTCCGACGATGCCTGCCTGCACATGTTCACTTACGGCCAAATGCAACGGATGCATGACTTGTTTGGCAGTTCGGGTGCAAGAGCTTCTTTATTACAATCCACTGCGCTGAGCGCACCCTGGAAAGACAGCGATACAGCCGAAACAACGCCTGTTAACGAAAGAGGTTTCGTAGTGTTCCCCAACCCGGCATCAACAATGATCAGCTTTCAGTTCAACAACAAAAAACTACAAACAACCGGTGGTTTTTACATTTATACTGCAACCGGGCGATTAGTATTGCAGGGAAGAAATACCGGTGGAGCAATTTCAATACAGGCATTGCCTGCAGGAATGTATTTTATTAAACTGGAGCAGGATCAGCAGGTGCTGGTAACAAAATTGATAAAACAATACTAAATCCTTTGCAGGCTGTAGGAAGACCGTGTTATTTAATAACCGGAATTAATATGCGGATAGTATCTTTTTTGCCATTGAGGTTATCATCGATATAAATCAATTCTATACCATCGCCGCTTTTTCTTTCCATCGTTTTTTTCACAGATGATAGCAGTCTGCTCTTTTCAGTTGATTGCTTTTGTTCTTTTGGAGGAACGGTTGATGCTGTATAGTTCGGATTTTCAACTCCTGAGGATGTGGAGGGTTCAACACCTGAATTGCCAGTTTTATTACTCGCCGGCAGTTTATTGGTTTCAGTTGCGGTTAATGCGGCACTGTCTATCCTCTTTTCTGCCTTCATTTCCGACGGCCTATCTACCGTTGCGTTTTCCTTACTACCCGCTGGTTTCACAACAAAAGGAAGAAAGGATACGTCTGAATTGCTGTTCGCCTTTTTCACCGCTTCGTCCTTCGGCGGCACTGCAGTGTTCTCACTGCCTTTATTCGTAATTTCCCTCACCACAAAAGGTTCGTACTGCTTTTTTTCCGCCCCGGTTGAAGCGCTATTACTTTTTTGCGCATCAGCCAAACTCGAAGCCGATTTTTTTGTGCTATCCGTTTGCTGAATTTCCCTTACCACGAAGGGCTCGTACTTTTTTTCTGCAACCGCTACCGTAGTATGATCGGTCTTCTTCTCAATAACCGCTGCAGGAGTCGGATCTGTTTTCACAGAATCCTTTAGGGTTGATTCCTTTACTGTATACGGTTCATTCTTTTCGGTGGGCTGTTTTAGCGCATCGTTTTTATGAGCTACTGAAACGCCGGTTCCCGTAGCGATGGCATTGCCGGGTTTACTTTCTTCATTAACAGCAGGTGTTTGTACGGGAGCAGAAGCCACCAGCAAATTCAGGGAGTCGTTAGCGGAAGAAGGCTGGACAGCAACAGGATCCTGTTTGGTTTCAATAATTATCAATTGCTGCCGTATGGTTTGGTCGTTTACCACATTAGCCAGCATCGAAGAAAATGGATCGTTACTCACAATACCCTGTAATTTTGGTGCCGGCTTTTCCGCTGATTGCGGAATTTGGTTTACAAGCGTTCCTTTCAAGGGCTGCTTATTCTGGAGGGCGAGCAATTCTATACCCTTTTCACCTCCATCCTTTAAAATAAAACCGAGGTCGCTATCGGAAAGCGTACAATTAAAACGCCATTCGTTTTCGCTGCGGTCCTGGAAACCGATAACCAGTTCGTAAGTGTTTTTTTCGAGTCCCGGGATAACAAGATACCCATTACCGGAGGATTTGAACAGCTTTGAACCGGAGCGAACGTAAAATGAACGCGGTTCTTCGGCATGGATATAGATATAATATTGTTGCTGGCTAAAAACCAATTTAACCAGGAAAAAACCAAGAAAAACAACAAACAGCTTCCGCATTAAGCCCATTAAACTAATAATTTTTCTTCCGGCAACAGCTTTACAGTTCCGCTAAACTGTCAACAAAACTACTGCAAAAGATGAAATTGCCGCCACTCATATAAAAAAACGCCTTTTACCTGTATACTCTATTATTTTTGCACGCTTATAAATCGTAATAAATGCAGGTATTATTGTGATTTTAAACACAATAGCAGTTTGTTAAGATAATATTCCGCTAAAAATTCGTTTATTTAAACATTTTATTATTAGTAAATATTTTGCGATACCACTATTAATAACAGGTGTACCGTTTTAATACTACTAACCGCCATTAAACTATCCTTAAACGTGAAAAAATATTTAAGCCTATTACTCGTTGCTGCAATTCCTATATTGCTATTTGCGCAATCGCCGGGCAGTACCGATTCCCTGATGCGCATTTACCGCGCCGTACCCGAAAAAATAAATGACCTGGTACATACTAAACTCGAAGCACGGTTCGACTACCAAAAAGCATATATGTACGGGAAGGTATGGATTACACTGAAACCCCATTTTTATGCTACAGATTCTGTTGTATTAGATGCAAAAGGCATGGAAATAAAGGCTGTGGGAGTTGTGAACCACAACATAACCAGTCCTTTAAAATATACATACGATGGCAATTTCATTAATATAAAACTGGGCAGGCTTTACCATAAGGGGGAGGAATATAAAATATATATTGACTATGTTGCCAAACCTAATGAACTGGCCAAAGGCGGCAGTGAAGCCATAAAAGACAATAAGGGGCTCTTTTTCATTAACCCATTGGGAGAAGATAAAAATAAACCGGTACAAATCTGGACGCAGGGTGAAACAGAAAGCACTTCGGTTTGGTGTCCTACCATTGACAAACCCAATCAAAAATGCACACAGGAGTTTTTCCTGGTGGTACCCTCCAAATATGTTACGTTAAGCAATGGAAAACTCATGCAGCAACAAAAGAATGCTGATGGCACGCGTACCGATTACTGGAAGATGGACCTTCCTCACTCGCCTTATCTGTTTTTTATTGGCATAGGCGATTTTGCCATCGTAAAAGACACTTACAAAGGAAAAGAGGTGAGCTATTACGTAGAAAAGGAATATGCCGGTGTAGCCAAAAAAATATTCGGCAATACGCCGGAGATGATGGCTTTCTTCGAAAAAATAACCGGCGTATCCTATCCCTGGGTAAAATATGCCCAGATAGTAGGCAGGGATTATGTGAGCGGCGCTATGGAAAATACCACCGCAACATTACACCAGGAAAAAGCACAGCAGGACTCGCGGCAATTACTGGATGGTAATGCATGGGAAAATACTATTGCGCATGAGTTATTCCATCATTGGTTTGGCGACTATGTAACCGCTAAAAGCTGGAGTAATTTAACTGTAAACGAATCCTTCGCCAATTTCAGCGAAGTATTGTGGAATGAATTCAAGTACGGAAAAGATGCCGGGGATGCCGAAAATTATAAAGACATGTCGGACTACCTGCGTAGCCCTGAAGATGCAAAGAAGGTGCTGGTTCGATACCATTATGCCCAAAGAGAAGACATGTTTGATTTGGTGAGTTATAATAAGGGTGGAAGGATACTGAACATGCTGAAAACCTATCTCGGCGATGAAGCGTTTTACAAAGGGTTAAATCTGTATTTAACCACTTATAAATTCAGTAACGCCGAAGCACACCAGCTTCGTCTTGCTTTGGAAGAAGTAAGCGGAACAGATTTAAACTGGTTTTTTAACCAGTGGTATTTTGGCAGTGGTCATCCTAAACTGACAATAGATTATAGTTACAATCCGTCTACCAAAACGGTATCGGTTAAAGTGAATCAAACCCAGGAGGGAGATGCATTTATTTTGCCCTTAGCTATTGACATTTATAAAGGAAATAAGAAAACGCGCCATAATGTGTGGATCGACAAAAAAGA
>CAYMKT010000014.1:30914-33912 GCA_964391065.1 uncultured Terrimonas sp.
ACATTTATAAAGGAAATAAGAAAACGCGCCATAATGTGTGGATCGACAAAAAAGAGCAAACCTTCAGCTATCATGTCGCCGATCAACCCGACCTGGTAAATTTTGACGGCGATAAAGTGTTGCTTTGTGAAAAAAAGGAAACAGGTAAATCACTTGCCAATTACATACATCAATATAAGGTTGCGGGTAGTTATCTTGACCGGCGGGAAGCGATAACCGCCTGCAGTTCGATGCAGGACAGCGCCAACGCGGTGAGCCTGCTGAAAACGGCATTAAAAGACAGGTATTATGAACTGAGGATACTTGCTGTACAGTCGGCTGATTATAAGAATGAAAATGTAAAGCAAGCGCTGGAGACAACCATTTTTGATCTCGCCAAAGGCGATGTTGAACCAACCGTAAGGGCAGAAGCGCTAATGGCACTCAGTTTGTACGATAAACCCATTTACAAAGACCTGATACAAAGAAGCGTGAACGATTCTTCCTATACCGCCGCCGGCGCCGCATTACTTTCACTTAACCAGTTGGATAAACCGGCGGCTTACGCAGCAGCAAAAAAATTATCGCAAACAAAGGCCAAGGATAAACTGGCTGAAGCCATCAGTAATACATTTGCGGAAAACAACAAGGAAGAAGATTTGGATTATGTATTGAACTGGTATAACGGACTGCCTTTTGGCCAGGCTAAGCTAGACAACGCGAATGTTATAGCGTACTATGCCATACAGCTTAACGGTACCGCATCGGTAAAAAAAGCAACGGACGCGTTGGTGACATTCCGTGATGAAATTCCTGAGGCCTATCAAAAAGACATTTTTCCTTTCGTAAACAACGTATTGCTTAAAACCATTGCCACCCAAAAAACAGCGGCCAAAAATCTGGCTGCCGATCCTGCCGCCATACAGGAGCAGATCGATTATGTAAATAGCCAAATAAAGTAGATCATTCAACAGAAGTTTTTTTCAACACCCGTAAACTACCGTTAAGCCAGATAATAAATAACACATGTCCATTACAAAAGATTCAGAATTAGCGGGAATGAAACAGGTTAGCGAAGCCGTTGCTTTAGTACTTAAAGAAATGCGCGATGCTACCCGCCCGGGAATATCTGCAAAACAATTAGACGACCTGGGTGGAAAGATACTCAATGACCTTGGAGCGAAGTCGGCGCCGCGATTAACTTACAACTTTCCCGGCTGGACATGCATAAGCGTAAACCATGAAGTAGCGCATGGTATACCGGCTCATCATAAGATCATCCGGGAAGGCGACCTGGTTAACATTGACGTGTCGGCTGCATTGAATGGCTTCTGGTCGGATAATGGCGGTTCGTTTGTAGTAGGTACAGACCATTGTAACCACAAAACCCTTGTTGATACTTCAAAAAAAATCCTTCAAAAAGCCATCTACCGCATCAGAGACGGCGTTCGTATTTCAGACATTGGTTATTTGATTGAAATGGAAGCCGGGAAGGCTGGTTATAAAGTGATTAAAAATTTAACGGGACACGGTATCGGAAGAAGCCTTCACGAAGCGCCGCACGAAATTGCCAGTTACAGGAACCCGTTTAATAAAAACCGGTTCCGGAAAAATATGGTAGTAGCCGTTGAAACCTTTATTTCAACCCATTCCACAATAGCAGAAACTTTACCGGACGGCTGGACACTGGTAGGCAACAAGGGTGGCTTTGTAGCACAGCATGAGCATACAATCGTTGTAACAGACGACGTACCGGTTATACTCACGGAAATGAATGGTATCTGGAATTGACCGGAAAAAAATTACCTGATCAGGAAGCTGTTGGATCGTCCTTTACACCTTACCCTTCCTGCCTCCTTTTTCTTTTCTCCACCATTCCTGCTCACCCCCTGGCCTATCTTTTTGGCATTTTTGCTGGGCGTCCACTACAGCGATCAACACCATATTTACAATGCTTCTAACGGAACTGCCTAACTGCAGCACGTGCACGGGCTTAGCCAATCCGAGCAGCACCGGGCCAATGGTATCGAACCCGCCGATTTCCTGAAGCAGGTTATAGGCAATATTGCCGGCGCTTAAATTAGGGAAGATCAACGTGTTTACGTCCATGTCCACGAGTTCACTAAACGGGTAATTTTCCTTCAGTAATTCTTTGTCGAATGCCAGTATGCCCTGCATTTCACCATCTACAACGAGTTCGGGACTTTTTTGCTTCAGCAGTTCCCCCGCTTTGCGCACCATTACCGCTTCTTCGGTATTGCTGGTACCAAAATTGGAATAACTGAGTAAGGCCACACGTGGTATAATACCAAAATTTTTGAGTTCTTTGGCTACCATCAGGGTAATATCGGCAAGTTCCTCTGATGTGGGATTAAAGTTAACCGTGGTGTCGGCTAAAAACAGGGGACCTTTTTTCGTAACGATAATGTACATGCCTGCAATTTTCTTCACTCCCTTTTCTGTTCCCACGATTTCTAATGCAGGCCTCACCGTTTCAGGGTAATTGCGGGTAAGTCCGCCAATCACCGCATCCGCGTCGCCGGTATTCAGCATCATGCAGGCAAACCTGATCCGGTCTTTCATTATTTTGGAAGCCTCGTAACGGTTTACTCCCCGGCGCTGCCGCTTTTTGAAATATAGGGCCGCATATTCATGCCGTGTTTTATCCCACGCTTCACTCCGGGGGTCAATAACAGGCATGCCGTCGAGGTCAATTCCATTTTCCTCCGCAATTTGGCGGATCTTTTTTTCTTCGCCCAGTAATATAGGATAGGCAATGCCTTCGTCGAGCACAATTTGTGCGGCCTTTAAAATTTTAATATTATCCGCTTCCGCAAAAACAACCCGTCGCGGATCCTTGCGGGCCTTGCTTCCTATAACACGGAACAACTGGTTATCGTTGCCGAGCCGGTTGTCCAGTTCAATTTTATATTTCTCCCAGTCTTCAATGGGATGTTTCGCAATTCCGCTATCCATAGCGGCTTTGGCAACCGCCGGCGAAACGGTGGAGATAAGCCTC
>CAYMKT010000014.1:34012-39380 GCA_964391065.1 uncultured Terrimonas sp.
TCCGCTATCCATAGCGGCTTTGGCAACCGCCGGCGAAACGGTGGAGATAAGCCTCGGGTCAAGCGGTTTGGGTATAATATAATGTGGGCCAAATACGATGCTTTTTTCGCTATAGGCCATGGTTACAATATCGGGAACAGGGGTTTTGGCCAAATCGGCCAGCGCCTTTACCGCAGCCATTTTCATAGCGCCGTTTATTTGCGTGGCCCTTACATCCAATGCCCCGCGAAAAATATAGGGAAAGCCCAATACATTGTTTACCTGGTTGGGATAATCGCTTCGGCCCGTGGCCATAATCATATCCTTGCGGACAGCCGTAGCTGCTTCCCAGGTAATTTCGGGATCGGGGTTTGCCAGTGCAAATACCACCGGCTTCTTTGCCATCTGTTTTATCATAGCTGCCGTAACAGTATTTCCGGCACTTAGTCCTATAAACACATCCGCGCCATGCATGGCGTCGCTCAATGTCAATTCTTTTTTCCGTGTAGTGGAAAAACGTTTTTTCACTTCGTCAATATCACCCCTTTCTCTATGCAGCACGCCCTCTTTATCGAACATGATAAAGTTCGCACTCCTGGCTCCCAATAGTTCATAAAGCTGTACGCAGGCCATAGCTGCCGCCCCGGCGCCATTCACTACAAATTTTACTTTTTCAATTTTTTTACCCTGCAATTCGAGCGCGTTCAGCAAAGCGGCGCCGCTGATAATGGCCGTACCATGCTGATCGTCGTGCATCACCGGAATTTGCATCGTTTCCTTCAACGCCTTTTCAATATAAAAACATTCAGGAGCTTTGATATCCTCGAGATTAATGCCTCCAAAAGTGGGCTCAAGCGATTTTACAATCTGCACAAACTTTTCGGGATCTTTTTCATTGATCTCTATATCGAATACATCAATATCTGCAAACACTTTAAACAATACGCCCTTTCCCTCCATCACAGGCTTGCCGGCTTCGGGACCAATATCGCCCAAACCCAAAACTGCTGTTCCGTTGCTGACTACCGCTACCAGGTTTCCTTTAGCAGTGTATTTATATACCTCTTCTACATTTTCATAGATCTCTTTGCAGGGTTCTGCAACACCGGGCGAATAAGCCAGCGAAAGGTCTCTCTGCGTTTTAGCATTTTTACTGGGAACAACTTCTATTTTTCCAGGCCTTCCCTTAGCATGGTATTCAAGTGCCTGCTGTTTTCTCAGTTCGTTCGACATAACAATACAATTGCCACACAAGATAAGTAAAACCTCATGACACGGTTTTCAATTGTTAAGACAGCAGGAATAAACATACCTTGTTACTGCATTTCTTCCTGAAAATACATTACTATATTTGCCGCAGCCATCCGGGTGCATTAATGAAATGAACCGTTTTATTAAAAAACTATACCGGTATTTCTCTCATATGCTACGTGTTCGCCTTAGTAAGGTACAATACATGATGGTGGTATCGGTAATTGTTGGATTGGCGTCCGGGCTGGCCGCTGTGCTGTTGAAAACACTGGTACACTATGTGCAGCGATGGATTGAACGTATTCCGGTATCACAGTTTGCATACCTGTTATTTCCGGCATTGGGGTTGCTGCTTACAGTAATGGTAATCAGGAAACTGATGGGTGGTTCGCTGGAAAAAGGCGTAGCCATGGTATTAAAATCCATTGCGCGCAGGTCGTCATTTATACCGCTCCGGCATACGTACGCCCATATTGTAACCAGTTCATTAACCGTTGGTATGGGCGGTTCCGTAGGATTGGAAGCGCCTATCGTTGCTACCGGATCGGCGCTCGGCTCCAATATTGCGCGAATACACGAGCTTAACTACAGGGAGCGAACTTTGCTCATTGCCTGTGGAGCAGCAGCCGGTATAGCTGCTGTTTTTAATGCACCCATTGCGGGCGTTATTTTCGCTATTGAGGTATTGCTTACAGAAACGATTGTAGTAAGCTATTTTATTCCGCTGATTACCGCCTCCGTTGTTGGAACGCTTTGTTCAAGGGTGATTTTAAACGATTCCATTCTTTTTAATTTCACACTCAAACAAACCTTCGACTACCACAATGTGCCTTTCTATATTTCGCTGGGCATATTATGCGGCTTCAACTCTTTGTATTACGCAAGGGTATTCAAAAAAACGGAGCACGCCATCCAGGCGAGAGTAAAGAGTGAGTACTGGCGAGCGCTTTTTGCCGGCGGCTTATTGGTGGCCATCTACTTCTTATTTCCGCCCTTATTTGGCGAAGGATATGAAAGTGTTAAGGTAATCGCTACGGCCGGTTTAGATGCTGTAAACGATAATACCACTATACTCTCCTATGTAACTCCCGAATGGTCGGTCATTATTTTTACCGGCCTGATTGTTTTATTGAAACCCATTGTGGCGGGCATTACTATTGGTGGTGGCGGTAATGGTGGAAATTTTGCTCCTTCCCTGTTTGTGGGATCGTATTTAGGCTTTTTCTTTTCGAAAATCTTTAATGCCACCGGATGGCTCAACCTTCCTGTAGGTAATTTTTCGCTTGTAGCTATGGCCGGGGTATTGAGCGGTGTGATGTTTTGTCCGCTTACCGGCGTATTCCTGATTGCCGAAATTACCAATGGCTATGAGCTTTTTGTACCGCTGATGATTGTATCCTCTATCTCTTACTTTATTGTAAAGCAATACGAGCCCTTTTCTATGGAAACCAAACAACTGGCCAAAGAAGGGCAGATTTTTACTCACCAGAAAGAAAAAAACATTCTCACGTCCATTACCATGACGCATATGCTACAGGATACCTACGATACCATTCATATCGACAAAAGTTTAAGCGAGCTGGTAGAGATTATTAAAAAAAGTGAAAAGAATATTTATGCAGTAGTGGATAGCAACAATAAATTTTCGGGTATCATTGAATTGAATGATATTAAACAAAAAATATTTCAGCCCGAAATTTTCAGGAAAACTTCGGTGAAATCGCTCATGAAAAAACCACCCGATATTTTATTGGAGGATGAAAACATGCTTGCTGTAATGGAGAAATTCGACATCAGCAGAAGCTGGTACCTGCCGGTACTGACAAGAGAAAAACATTTTGTTGGTTTTCTTTCCAAAACCAAAGTGTTTGCCAAATACCGGGAGATACTATCGGAACAGGGAGATCTTTATGAAACCTAAGATTTGAAATTTGAAATTTCAGATTTGAAATGAAGATCGTTGCTGTAAGACAGACAAAGATCCATTGACCAAAACGTTTCCGTTCTTAAAAAATGAATTCCCATCCAACAATCCTATCATCCTAATTCTAATTGTATTTCTTTTTCAATACCGTTACCTGTTCCTGCAGGTTACTTACTAAAGAAGCTAATTGATTGACATCCCAGCGCTGCTGGCTCGACACCTTGGTGATTACCATTTGCGCCTGCCATAATTCTAAAATGTCTTCGGCATTTACCTGGTAAGGTTGATAAGAAGGATTATCACTGACCAGGGTTATCTTGCTCTTGTTGCGGTTATTCCTCTCTACACGTTTATATACAATACCCTCGTTACGGGAAACTACAATACAGGCCTGGTTGTTCTTGGTGTCTTCGAGGCTGTTGATTTTTTCGCCCACAATAATAGAACCACTCGGCGTAGGTAACATGCTGTCGCCAATAATTTCGAAAGCACGGTAATTACCACCCGCCAGCATGGGTAAGGTAAACGTGTTCAGTTCGTCAATAAATTCTGTATCGGCATAACCCGCCAGGTAGCCCGCCGCAGCCTTAACCGGCACAAAATGAATCAGGTTATTTTCCGACATCAGCTTTTGCTGCCGGCGTTTAGCCAGGTAGTTGCCCTTCACTTCACTTAAGTCTTTTCGCAAAAGATCATCCAGCGTAAGTTTAAACATATCTCCCAATTTTTCAAGGATGTCGATACGCGGTTCGGCACGTTCCTCTTCATACGCACCAATCAAAGAACGCTTGATGCCTAATTTGTAGGCAAATTCTTCCTGCGTCCACCCACGCAGCTTACGGAGATATTTCAGGTTTTGACCGGCAGTAGATTGCGCCATACTAACTAATTTAGCTGCAAAATACTAATCCCATTAGTTAAAACAAAATTTTTACCTAAAAATTTTAAAATTAATATTCATCGAAATCCGGGAACTGGGCTTGCCACCGTTAAACTACGGTTCATTTTGCAATGGATTTGGTCTTCCTTCACTGTATCTTCTTTGCTTCCGCACCTTTTTTCCGCACAATTTGGGCAGCAGCTAAATAATGATGATTTTTACAAATCAAACAGAACCGTTTTTAAATGGCAGCAACTAAACGTAAGCAAGGCGAACCTATTATATTGGTTACCAACGATGACGGGGTAATGGCCCCGGGCATCCGCAACCTGGTGGAAGCCGTGAAAGGACTGGGGAAAATAGTGGTTGTTGCGCCTGATAAACCGCAGTCGGGCATGGGCCATGCCATTACCATCGGTTCCCCGTTAAGGCTGCAACAGGTGCAGATGGCAGACGACACCGAGGCATGGAGTTGCAGCGGTACCCCGGTTGACTGTGTAAAACTGGCAGTTGACAAAATATTACACCGCAAGCCCGATATCTGCATCAGCGGCATTAATCATGGCGCTAATCATTCTATCAACGTAATATACTCCGGTACTATGAGCGCGGCCATTGAAGCCTCTATTGAAAGCATCCCCTCTATCGGCTTTTCGCTCTTGGACTACAGCATGGAAGCCGATTTTACCGCAGCCCGCACCTATGCCCGGATCATTGTTCAAAAAATAATGAAAAAAAAAGCCGACAGGCATCTCTGCCTCAACGTAAATTTTCCTGCAGTCGACGAAAGTCTCGTAAACGGCATAAAAGTATGCCGCCAGGCCTATGCCAAATATGAAGAAGATTTTGATGAAAGAAAAGACCCGGTTGGCAAAAAATACTACTGGCTCACCGGCGCATTTGTAAATTTTGACAAAGGAAAAGATACCGATGTTTGGGCGCTGGCTAATAATTATGTAAGCGTGGTGCCCGTACAATTTGACCTTACCAATTACGTTTTAAAATCCAAACTCGAAAAAACTTTTAAACAGTGATCTTTAAAAAAAACAACCTGCCTTTTGGACTGACCCTTGGATTTATTGCGCCGCTGTTAAGTCTTGTTATTTACTATTTTGTCAAATTCTACCCCATCTACAGCATGGGTGAAATGTTTGGGGCTTTGAGCGAAAATAAAAGACTGGTTACCGCCATCAGCATCCCCTGCCTCTTTCTGAATATCGTTATTTTTACGTTGTACATCAACGCCCGTAAAGACAGTACGGCAAAAGGCATTTTTGCTATCACACTCATATATGCCATTGCAGCGTTGTTGTTTAAGTTTGTGGGGTAAGGGA
>CAYMKT010000014.1:39480-43697 GCA_964391065.1 uncultured Terrimonas sp.
ACCTAAGACCTGTTACCTGACACCTTCCATCAATGAGCACCAGGCACTTACACACGACTGCCCTGCTCAACAAAAGCAAAGAATGAAATACTATATTATTGCAGGTGAGGCTTCTGGGGATCTGCACGGCTCCAACCTTATTAAAGAACTAAGAAAGCTGGACCCGGATGCCGATATCCGCTGCTGGGGAGGCGATTTAATGCAGGCGGCGGGCGCCCATCTGGTAAAGCATTATCGCGAGCTCGCCTTTATGGGTTTCCTGGAAGTGGTCAAAAACCTCGGTACTATCCTGCGCAATCTTTCCTTTTGCAAAAAAGACATTCTCGGTTTTGAACCCGATACGCTTATTCTCATCGATTATCCCGGCTTCAACTTACGCATCGCCCAATGGGCAAAATCCAGGGGATTAAAAATTATTTACTATATCTCACCCCAGGTTTGGGCCTGGAAGGAGAACAGGGTACGCACCATAAAAAAATGTGTAGACAAAATGCTGGTGATCCTTCCATTCGAAAAAGATTTTTATAAAAAGTGGAATTACGAAGTAGAATATGTAGGTCACCCGCTGGTAGAAGTGGTAGACGAATGGCAACAGCAATACCCCAACACCTCACCTGCCAGCAAAAAAATCATTGCGCTGCTGCCCGGCAGCCGCAAGCAGGAAATATTAAAGAAGTTGCCGGTAATGCTGGAACTAAGCAGGCATTTCGCCGGCTATGAATTTACGGTAGCCAAAGCCCCGGGGCTGGACGATGCATTTTACCAACACCTGCTCAGCGGCTACAACAATGTAACGGCGGTATCGGGAAAAACATATGATTTGCTCATGCGGTCAACAGCAGCCTTAGTAACCTCCGGTACAGCTACGCTCGAAACGGCATTGTTTGGCGTGCCCGAAGTAGTATGCTACAAAGGCAGCGCCGTTTCTTACGAAATTGCCAAAAGGGTAATTAAAATAAAATACATTTCGCTGGTTAACCTTATTATGGATAAACCTGTGGTGAAGGAATTGATACAGCATGAATTAACAGTAAACAATCTCAAGGAAGAACTGCAGGAACTGCTCACCAATACCAGCCGTATTGAACAACTCAAAGCCGACTACAGCGCATTAAAAGCCACACTGAGCCAGGGAGGCCACGCGTCGGCCAACGCCGCAAAAGCAATCAGCAGGTTTTTGCAAACCGCACAATCATAACAATAATAGCAAACAGAAAAAGCAGGATGGAGATACGGTTAATGCCGTGCATATATTTCATCCATTGCGTACGCTCCTCCGTGGGGTCTTTCTTTTTAAGATAGAGGTATTCCGCAATTTGTTTCCATACGCCCATATAAAAATTTTATACTGTTAAGTTAAGTAAGATACAGGATTAGGGCGTGCCCCTTTTTTGAGGGTCGGGCTTTTCGCTGCAAGTCCTCGGCACTCGTTCCTCGTGCCTGTGGGCTTTCCGCTGCAATCCCTCACGCGGACATCCATTTACAATGGACTGGCAGTAGTATCAAAAAAAATCTTCAAAAAGCCAGACGAAGATATAACGTAAACACTACACCTTCACCATAGTTAACATGAACGCTAATTTACCACGACATCCCTTACCACATCCCTATCTTTTGTATTTTCGCGCATCATGAAATACCAGGCAGGCGATACTATTTTACTGTTACAGTCCGATGAAGAAGGAAAAATCATTGAAATCATTAACGAAAAAATGGTGATGGTGAAAGTGAATGGGGTTACTTTCCCGGTGTATACCGACCAGATTGATTTTCCGTATTTTAAAAGATTCTCTCAAAAGAAAATGGATTTCAAAAAACCGAAACAATACGTTGACGATATCAAAAAAGAGAAAGCAACCGCCAAATACAAGGTGAGCGAAGGCGTGTGGCTGGCCTTTCTTCCGGTATTTGACAAAGATGTGTTTGACGATGATATTGTGGAGAAATTCAAACTGTACCTGGTTAACCAAACGGAAACCGCCTTTCTTTTTCATTACCAGGTGGTTTTTACCGGGGCAGTGGAATTTGAACTAAAGAATGAAATAGCGCCTTTATCCGACTTTTACGTGCATGATGTGGCTTTTGAAAACCTGAACGACAATCCCAGGTTTTCTGTTGAGTTTTCGCTGCCAAAACCCGATAAAACCAAAGCCGCGTACTTTGAAACTTTCCTAAAGTTGAAGGCAAAACAGGTTTTTCAAAAAATTGAGGAAATGCGGCAAAAACAGGAAGCCAGCTTTTCTTATTTATTATTTGAAAAATATCCCGACCACATCAAAGAGGATCAACCGGACCTGGATAAATTATCCGCTGCCGGGTATAAAATATATGAATCATCAAAATCCAAATCAACCGCTCCCCCACGCACTGTGGTAGACCTGCACATTGAAAAGCTGACTGACTATTGGCAAAAGATGAACAATGCCGAGAAATTAGATCTGCAGTTGAAAAGTTTTGAAAAATACTATGATCTTGCTTTACAGCATCATCAGTCTATGTTAATTGTAGTGCACGGCGTAGGTACCGGTAAACTAAAGGATGAAATACATGCCATCCTCCGCCTAAAAAAAGAGGTCAAATCATTCGTCAATCAATACCATCCTTCTTTTGGCTGGGGCGCAACGGAAATTTATTTTTAGTACTAATAGGTCATACCGATCCTACGGAGCTATGATTACAAATCACCCACCAGCGATAAAGCTTCTCCATTCAATAACGCCGAAATATAATCCTTTACAGCTTTTACAAAATCCGGGAACAATGTAATATCGGTACCCCACAAATCCGTATCGCTTAACACCTGCTGCACCAGGCTGTTGGCGTCATTGTTCTTCCATTGCTCAAAAAAGTAAGCAGCTTTGTCGTCGTTAATAGGATAATCCTTCCCTTTCCATTCTCCTTTATACACCCCGTCTTCTTTCTTAACCGCTTTCATAAACAGTAAATAAGCAGCAAAGCCCAATGCGATATGTTTTGGAACGCTGTTTTTCTCCGAAAGATATTTAACCAGCACCGGCACCACACGCATTCTCATTTTAGAAGTATACTGCATGGTAATACTGATCCACTGATGATTAATAAAGGGATTCGCAAAACGATCCAGCACCTGTAAACCAAAACGTTCCGCTTCGTCGGCATCCACTTTGCCGGGAATTGCCGGCGCGATCTCCTGCAGCATAAGATTCTTCACAAACCGCCCGAATGTGGCATCTTCCATGGCGTCTTTCACAATTGAAAACCCCGACAAATAAGCCAGTCCGCAGCTTAGGGTATGCGTGCCATTTAGTAACCGCAACTTGAGCTCCCGGTACATTTCAATATCCGGGGCAATAATTACCCCGCTATCGGCAGCCGCAAACGACAATATGTTTTTAACATGCTCATCGCCTTCAATAGCCCATAAACGGTACACTTCACACATGATCATCAATTCATCTGTATATCCCAATCCATTTTCCAGGCTCTGTTTGAGTGTGGCATCCGGCTTACCGGGCACAATACGATCAACCAGCGAATTGCAAAAACGATTATGCGTTTTCAACCATTCCATAAACTCTGCTTCCAGCTTGTTATATACAGCCAGTTTCGAAACAATGGCTGCAAGCTGGTCGCCATTGCCAACGATGAGTTCGGTGGGCACAATTACCAATCCACCATCAGCACCGCCTCTGCAGGCTTTGTATCTTTCATATAGAAATGCCAGCAACTTCGCCGGAAATGATGCGGGTGGTTGCTGCTTAATGTCTTCTTCCACCAGGGTTATTCCTACTTCTGTAGTATTGGAAATAATAATCCGGAGCTCAGGATTGTGGGCGCATTGTAATATTTCACGCCATTGGCTCTTTGCCGACAATACGCGACTGATAGCAGAACAAATTGAATTTTCTTCCATTTTTTTACCATTATCAATGCCACGCACACAAAGCGTATACAAGCCATCCTGATCGTCAAACGCATCTGCACTGCCGGAATCCGTTGATTTTACCGCTACTACCCTGCCGTTAAAAATGCCCTGCCGGTTGGCCTTGTCTATAAAATAATCCGGTAACCCGCGCAACAATACGCCGGTACCAAACTGTAACACTTTTTCAGGTAAATCAAAAACGTTTACCGCCGGCTTTTGCAAAGATTCGTCTGCGATAGAGGAGAGATTGGTTTTGTTTAGTATCATAGTGACTGTAATATAAAAAGTAGATCAATCCGGAGAAAAGAACCAA
>CAYMKT010000015.1:0-17972 GCA_964391065.1 uncultured Terrimonas sp.
CTGAATAAATGGCTTTCGCTTCTTTCTTTTCACCTCTCACTTTTCTCTCTCCCCTACCTCACCTTCTCTTTCACCAATGCCTTTAATTCAGCAATGGCAATTCTTTCCTGGGCCATCGTATCGCGGTAGCGGATGGTAACGGTGTTGTCTTCTTTGGTTTGATGATCTACCGTTATGCAGAAAGGGGTGCCAATAGCATCCATGCGGCGGTAGCGTTTGCCAATGGTATCCTTCTCTTCGTAAAAACAATAGAATGCTTCCTGGCAATCCTGCATAATGGTTCGGGCTATTTCGGGTAACCCGTCTTTTTTGGTTAACGGAAGAATGGCCAGCTTTACAGGCGCCAGCTTAGCGGGTATGCGCAATACCGTGCGGCTGTCGGTACTGCCATCCTCTTTTGCAATATTCTCCTCTTCGTATGCATGGGAAAGCACCAACAGGAACATCCTGTCTAACCCAATGGAGGTTTCCACCACGCAGGGCACATAATTGCCGAAAGGCTTGCCGGTGGTTTCGTCAATATCATTGTCGAAGTATTGCAGTTTCTTTTTGCTGTATAACTGATGCTGGCTTAAATCAAAATCGCTGCGGCTGTGTATGCCTTCTACTTCTTTAAAACCAATGGGAAATTCAAATTCAATATCGCAGGCTTCCTTGGCGTAGTGCGCCAGCTTCACATGATCGTGATACCGGTATTTTTCAGCCGGTATGCCCAAACTTAAATGCCATTGGAGTCTTGCTTCTTTCCAATGCCGGTACCACTCGCCTTCCGTACCGGGGCGGACAAAAAACTGCATTTCCATTTGCTCAAATTCCCGCATCCTGAAAATAAACTGGCGGGCAACAATTTCATTCCTGAATGCCTTACCGGTTTGTGCTATACCAAAAGGTATTTTCATCCGCGCGGTTTTCTGCACATTTAAAAAATTCACAAAAATTCCCTGCGCCGTTTCGGGACGTAAATACACAATGTTATCGTCTTCCTTATCGGACGATACAGCGCCAAACTCTGTTTTAAACATTAAATTGAACTGGCGTATTTCAGTCCAGTTGCTGGTACCGCTTATGCTGCATTTTATTTTGTTGTCGCTGATCAGACTTCCAAGTCCTGCAAAATCATCGGCTGCCAGTAATTGCTCCATTTGTGCCAATAAAGTTTCAGCTTGTTCATCCGGTAAAGTTTCGGCGTGCGCCTCAATCAGGTGATCTACACGGTATCTTTTTTTGCTGTCTTTATTATCGATCATCGGGTCGCTGAAATTATCTACGTGCCCCGATGCCTTCCAGGTAGTGGGGTGCATGAATATTGCGGCATCAATTCCTACAATGTTCTCCTGCAGTTGCGTCATGCTTTTCCACCAGTAGTCGCGGATGTTTTTTTTGAGTTCACTGCCCCATGGACCATAATCATATACGGCGCTGAGTCCATCGTAAATTTCACTGCTTGGAAATACAAAACCATATTCTTTGGCGTGCGCGATCACCGCCTGAAACTTATTATTATCGTTCGTTGACATAAGGGCGCAAAGATAAGAGATAAGATGAATTAATGAATGGGGATGAGATGCGAGCTTGCAGCTTTGAGCCGTCAGCTTTCAGCCGGAGCCGTCAGAAACCCTGAATCTGTATTGGCTGTCTTCTCATTGCTCACTGCTGATCTCTGAAAGCTGCATCTACCTGACACCTCACACCTGATACCTCACACCTGACACCTTACACCTGATACCTATTACCTGATACCTTAAACCTTGCACGCCTTTTTATACTCATGCTTCAGCAGCCATTGCAAAACCTTATCGCGCTGATCGCCCTGCACTATAATTTCGCCATCTTTTACTGAGCCGCCGGTACCGCAATAATTTTTTAGTTGCTTGCCCAGGGTTTCAAGGTCGGCTTCGGCGCCTTTAAACCCATACACCAGGGTAACGGTTTTTCCTGCCCTGCGCTTGCTATCCAATATTATCCTTAAAGGTTGTTGTGCCGGGGGTAAAGTGAGTTCGCTTTTTTCTTCCTGAGCTTCAAAAGAAAACGATGGGTCGGTACTGAATACATAGCCGCGGTTATCGGCCTTGTTTTTCTTTGACATAATCTGGGATATTTAGATGAATACGGCTTTCAGGCTTAAATCGGCGCTTACCGCATGATGAATAACAGCGCCCACGCTTACATAATCCACGCCGGTACGCGCATAGTCAACCACGTTATCGAGGTTGATGCCGCCGCTGGCCTCCGTTTCAAATTTTTTGTTGATTAATGATAACGCCTCAACGATCTGGGCAGGAGTAAAGTTGTCGAGCATAATACGGTCGGCCTTTCCAAATGCCACCACCCGTTTTACATCATCCAGGTTCCGCGTTTCAATTTCAATTTTCAGTCCCGGTTTTTTCTCCTGCACATAGGCATAAGCTTTACCGAGTGCTTTTTCAATGCCGCCACAGTAATCAATATGATTGTCTTTCAGCATAATCATATCATACAATCCCATCCTGTGATTTAAGCCACCGCCAATGCGCACGGCTTCTTTTTCAAGCAGCCGAAAGTTGGGAGTGGTTTTGCGGGTGTCGAGCAAGCGCGTAGGGTAGCCTTTCAGTAGTTGAACATACTTATTGGTTAGTGATGCAATGCCGCTCATACGCTGCATGCAGTTCAGTGCCAGTCTTTCGCATTGCAAAATCGTATACACTTTTGCCTCCACTTCAAATGCGGTTTCGCCAGGCTGCATCCTGTCGCCATCTTTTTTAAACGCCACGAACCTGATATCGGCCTGCATGTGGCGAAATATTTTTTCGGCTACTTTCATGCCGGCAAGTACGCCAGCTTCTTTTATTTTTAAAATGGCTTTGCCTTCCGCTTCCGGTGCAATGCAGCACAGGGTAGAATGATCGCCGTCGCCAATATCCTCCTGTAAAGCATTTTGTATTAAAAAATCCAATGCATCGTCTTGTGTTAACATATGGCAAATCTACTTTAAAATGGCATATTCATTCTTCCCTTTGCATCGTTGAAAAAAAATCTTAATCGAAATAAATTGACTGAATGTCGAAGAAAAGAATGTGTGTGGCGAATAGATTTAGAAAGGGTTGACACATTGCCCATCTTTGTATTGTTAACGCTAAGGCGATATCATTAATCCCAACAATCCCTGAAAAAACCCAACCCTTGAAAATTGGTCCGTTGTTAATCCGTACCACCAACCCTATGAAACACTATAACCCGTTACCTTTGAAACACCAACTAAGTTTAATATCCTGACGAAAAAACCCAACCTTGAAAACAACCATTCTGATGGCTATGAAAACCGACCCCCTGATTATGAACCACACCCAAAAGCATGGAAATTAACCGGCAACCGCCTGTATACGATGAAAGCATAACCTCTGACGAAAAGATTAAAAAGCCGAACAGCAACGTTCGGCTTTTTACTTGGCAGTCTTGCCGTGGCATTGCTGCCAACCGTAATATGGCTAAAAACCCAAAAGCCGCTGACGGTACAACGGCTTTTGGGTTACGTTATATTTTTTGGTGCGGATGTTAGAAATTAAATCCAATCCTGAATCCCAGCATAGAAACTTTGGCATCGGAATCTTTAAGGTGTGTGGCTTCATAGCGAAGACCTGCTTCAAATTTTCCAAGATTAACACCAACGGAGGGAGCATACGTAAAGCCACCATCCCGCTCTTTAGTAATATCATCGGTTTCGCCGGTAGCATCGGCTGTATACACGGTATAGGATGCATACCCACCCTCGGCCATCACAAAAAACTTCTCGGCAAAAATATATTTATAGCCAAGCTTCACAGGCACATGACCGCCAAATTTAATATCCTCTTCACTAACCGATTTAGGGATAACCAATGATGCACCGGGGGTAAGGGTTGCGTAGCCCGGGCCTGCTTTTACGGAAAACCTGATGCTCAGTCCAATCTCGGAGCTAAACGTGTTTTTAAAACCGGCGTTTCCCAATACGGGACCGCCTTCAAAACCGAAGCCGAAACTGAAGGGCTTGTCATCGCTTTGAGCGAAACCCTGGCTGGCAAAAATTGTTGTTCCAGCAATAAGAAGGAGTAAAATTTTTCGTTTCATAGGAATTTATTTTATCCCATAAAACGAATATGCTTTCTGTAAATTGTTAGCAAATACCTTGCTGCAAGAGTGCTGCGCTTAAGTGAAATAAGATATAAACAATAGGTAAACGAAGCCCGCTATTTATCGTTTACGAAGGGTATAATTAAGGGTAGAAGCGATGATGTTTTGATCTTTATCAAGCATTACAATTGCCGAATCGCTTTTCTTTAGAAAATATCGTGATTCATCCGGTTGATCATAATTCAGAAAAAACACGGAGGCTTCGTTATCATCTTTAATTCCCTTTAACACATCCCATTTCCCTTTACTGGTAAATGACGTGTCGCCCGTATTAATGCCCATATAGGTTTCTACTAATATATAACTATTGTTGTCTGCATTCGCTACGTCCTGGTACAGGGTTAATTCGGTTTTTATTCCCTCACAATCGGCGCAGGGCAACACGCCAGCAAATACCCCTACAAGCATGCGGGTGGCATCGGGCTCGCCGGGAATAGTAGTTTTAACGGCAAGTGCGGAATCAATATCATGACTGGAAGGAACCGGGCTTTGAGTACTGGTATTGCATGCAACAAATACAAACAAGGCAAAGACGGCCAACCATTCTTTTTTCATTCCTGATCTTTCGCTAAAGATAAAAAAACTAACCAGACCGGCAGGATAGAGCAACAACATTTTGAAAAATTTAAGGGAAATAAAGCCCTGCTATAGCTTACAAACAGTTGACAAACAACATCATAACCCCAGCACCTGCTTTAATTTCATGTAGCCGGTTCTGCTTACCGGAATCTTCACTCCCGTGCTAAGCAGCGCGGTATAATTTTCTTTTTCGTAGGGGTCGAGGCGGGTAATTAGCTGTATGTTTATAATATAAGAACGATGGGTTCGAACAAACTGCCGGGCATCGAGCAATTGTTCAAAATATTGCATGGTCTTATTTTTCAGGTGGGTGCCTGACGCGGTATATATTTTCACGTAATCGTCGGCCGCTTCAAAATATTCGATGTCATGTACGGGGATGATCTTTATTTTATTATTACTCTTTACCACAATGCGGCTATTCTGCAAAGGGGTTTGAGCAGCCGTTTCCAATAAGGCCGGCGAAAATGCATGCCCGATATTATTGGTGCGCATGTTCAACCATTTTTGAATAGCCTTATCAAACCTGTCTTTTGCGAATGGTTTTAACAAATAGTCTACGGCATAGGCGTCAAAAGCACGGATGGCATATTCGTCAAAGGCAGTAATAAAAATAACGGCAGGCGGGTGTTCAACAAGTTCCAGCATTTCAAAACCATTGATCTTTGGCATTTGAATGTCAAGAAAAATAATATCGGGCTGGTGTTGCATCAGGGCCTTCACCCCCTCAAAGCCATCGCTGCATTCGGCCACCACGGAAAACCCGGAATAATCCCGGAGGTATTCTTTTACAATGCTCCTTGCCAGCGGTTCATCATCTATGATTATGGCCTTGATCATTGCTGTGGAATTTTTACCTGTGTTATAAAAATATTTCCCCTGGCGGACGTAACCAATAAATCGTTTCGGGCAAATAAAAGCGACAACCTGCGCTGCACCGACCGTAACCCGAAGCCGGTGCCTTTGCCGGGCTGCGAAATCTCCGGATCAAAAGGATTTTTGACGGTTACCGTAAGCAACCGGTCGCCCGCCGCCGCATCAATTTGTATGGTAATATCCTCAATAGTATCGTATAGCCCGAATTTAATGGCGTTTTCCACTATCGGCTGTAGCAGCATGGCGGGCAGTTTCATAGCCAGAGCATACGAATCATTCGTGATGACTGCAGTTAGCCTGTGCCCAAACCTCACCTTTTCTATCTCCAGGTACAATTGAAGATATTGCAGTTCTTCAGACAGTGGCGCCCACATATGATCTTCCTTTTTAAGAGTGCTTCTTAAATAGTCTGATAGTTGCTGGATCATTTTTCTGGCTTCGCCGGGCTGGCTCATCACCAGTGCGCTGATGGAATTTAAACTATTGAACAAAAAATGCGGTTGCAACTGTTGCCGCAGCTTGTACAGTTCAGCGTCCCTGGCAATTTTTTCCGACTCGTTTTTCCTGGTTTCCTGTTCTTTTTGATCTTCAAGGGTGTACCAGAGCACGCTGAGCAGGATAACGCAGCCGGAAATAAGCAATGCAATGGCAAACCGGATGGGTATGGATTGATTAAAGGTATTGCTGGTGGAGTCATCTCCCAAATAGCCAATCGTTAGTTTAGTGCAACCCAGCCATATACCGGCGAAGCCGAGGCACATCAGGCAGAGATAGGTAAACGATTCTCTTCGGGGCAGGTAGTACCTTAGACTGGTAATAATGAGCAGCGATATTCCGGCAAGCAAAATGTTGCTTACCGCACTATCAATCCACGAGGCTTCAAAACTGTAGCCCCATTCCTGCAATACCCATGCATGAATGCCCGACCAAATGATCCAGAAAAAAACAAAATAGAGCTTATGCTTAGTGGTGGATAATGCTGATGCAGGCACAATACAGGTTTTATAGTGGCTGTAAAAAATGCTGGACAGTGTTTAATTCGATGGTGGCTGCTCTTTTATGCACCAGTTCGGTATACATTTCCCCGTTGTCCTTTTCTTCAATCCGGCTGTACAGTTCAGCACCGTCAACTAATTCCGCTATCCGGTATAGCTCCGGCACATTTACAAACTTCCATTGCACCAGCTTTTTGGAATTGTTGTAAAAACAATCTTCTTCCTGCCTGCCAATAGAAGCAGCTTTTTGAAAAGCCTCCTGCTCGTTGGCTGCTACAATGAGGCGGAGTTGCTCGTCGAATTGAGCTATGTGGTTTCCTTCACCACAAATAATACGATACACGATTTTTGCGAGGAACCAGTTCATAAATATGCGATTTGCAGTTAATAACTTTTGATATCTATCCCGCCGAAAATGGTAGTGCCATCAATGATCAACACTTTATTTGGATCGGGGTGGATGTTGGAAGGCGAGCGTTTATCTTCAAAGCCACCAAAAATAGAGGTAACATTTGATTTAATGGTCCAGTGTGCCGGAACAATCAGTTGGGTTCCGCCAAAAATTTGTGTAATATCCAGCTTAGCCCTTCCTGTTATTTCGGCCTGCGAACAATTAATTTCTGCCCCACCCATAAAGGTGGTAATATCTCCACCTTTAAAATTTTTGGATAAAATGACTTTTTTTGAGCTTCCTAAAATCGCAGTGCTTTCAATAATATCGTCTTCATCACCAAAGGCATAAGCCGCTGACGCGGGGATATCGTCGTGACTACCCTTGTTTCTCTTTTCGCCGGCATCATTCCCCCAATCCCGAGCCTTACCCATCCAGGTTTGTCTTGATCCCGCGCCAAAGATCATGAACAAGCCAACACAGATAATTACAAAAGGCCATATAAAGGGTTTAAAATCAACCCCGGGAATCATCCTGTCTGCCAAAAAAATACAGCCCAAACCTATCAGTATAATCCAGCCCGGACCACGGAACCCGTGTTTTAGTCCTATAAAAATACCAACAGCTACCAGGATCATCGGCCAACTCAATACCCAGGAGGGAAAATCAAAAATAGTTTGCCTTAATACGGCCGCCACACCTATGAGCAACAGGAAAAGTCCCGCCAGCATGGTGCCTGTCTTGTTTTCGTTATAATATTTTCTGTTTCGCATATCAATTACCTATTTTCCACAAACTTACAGGGAGTTAACGCTTGCAAAAAGGGCTGATAGGCTATGCCTTGTTAAATGCCGGTAAAAGCCCTTTTTTAGCCGGTAAAAATTTCCACGACTATAAAAAAACGGTTAAAAAAGAAGAATCAAATAAATTTCAAATCTTCAATTTCAAATTCCAAATTTTTGCCCTGCAACTCCTATCTTTGCGGCAAATTTCGGGTAACCATGTATTCAAAATGCCTAAAGTCCTTATTGGTAGCGGTTTTCAGTGCATTCATATGCTTTTATACTAATGTATCATTTGGTCAGGAGACTGCTAATAATCATGGTACCGAACAGCACAATAACCATAACGCTAAGGGTGAAGATGGCTTTAATGTTACCGAAACCATTTTAGATCATATCCGGGATCACCACAGTTGGCATTTATGGGGTCATACTTCCATTCCGTTACCGGTTATTTTAAAAACAGACAAGGGCTTTGAGGTATTTTCTTCCTCCCGTTTAACAGACGAGCATCACGATCCCGTGGTTTACAATGCTAATTACCCCTATAAACTGGTTGAGGGAAAAATAAAAATTGTAAATACTGATGGTTCGGTAAATGAAGAAGCTTCCAAAAAAGTGTTCGACATCTCGTTTACCAAAAATGTGGCTTCCATGTTCATCACGGTATTAGTGCTCATCCTCGTTTTTACGGGTGTAGCAAAAGCATATCAAAAAACAGGAGTCTCCTCCGCGCCAAAGGGCTTTCAATCCTTCATAGAACCTATTATTATTTTTGTAAGAGACGAGGTTGCTAAGCCCTATCTTGGTCATAGCTACGCCAGGTTCATGCCTTTCCTGCTCACTATTTTCTTTTTTATATGGATCAACAACCTGTTGGGTTTGGTTCCTTTTTTCCCGGGTGGCGCCAACCTGAGTGGTAATATCGCCTTTACGCTTACACTGGCATTATTCACCTTTGTTATAGTAACCGTTAACGGAAAGAAGGATTATTGGAAACATATATTCTGGATGCCGGGTCTGCCTGTTCCTATGAAGATATTTTTGATGCCTATTGAAATACTGGGCGTTTTTATAAAACCTATTTCTCTCACCATCCGGTTATTCGCCAATATTACCGCAGGCCACATTTTGGTGCTGAGCTTAATTTCCCTGATTTTTATTTTTAAAGCGGTTTCGGCATCGGCTATCGCAGTGCCATTTACTGTTTTTATCAGTGTTATCGAGTTGCTGGTGGGCTTTTTGCAGGCGTTTATCTTTGCGATGCTATCGGCTTTGTATATAGGAATGGCAATTGAGGAACATCACGAAGAAGAGTTGATGTTATAAGTTTTTTATTCACATTTAAATAGTAAAAAATGGTAGTAGGAAGTGTTGCTGCAATAGGAGCTGGTTTAGCAGCTATCGGCGCAGGAATTGGTATCGGACAAATCGGTAAAGGCGCCGTTGAAGGGATTGCCCGTCAGCCTGAAGCTGCCAACGAAATCCGTACCAACATGATCGTTGCTGCGGCGTTGGTAGAAGCCGTATCTCTGTTTGCGGTGGTTGTTGCCTTGCTCGGCAATGGCTAAACAATTTACTTTGTACAGACCCTTAGCACAGGGCGATGTGGTCTGTACTTTTCTTGAAATAATCGTAAAGTTTAAATAAATACTATTATGCTGCTGGAGATAAATCCGCTTGTGCTTCCCGATCCGGGATTGCTGATATGGTCAACAATTGCATTCCTTATCCTGCTGTTTGTATTGGGTAAGTTTGCATGGAAACCCATTATGAAAGCGATTGATGAAAGGGAAAAAGGCATTAACGATTCTATTGCTACTGCCGAAAAGGTAAGAGCGGAGATGGCGCAGTTAAAAAGCGAGAATGAAACCTTGCTGATACAGGCCCGTGAAGAAAGAGCCCAATTGCTAAAGGAAGCCAAGGAAATCAAAGACAAAATAATCAACGATGCCAAAGAGCAGGCGAAAACGGAAGCAGCCAAAATAATGGCGGATACCCAGCAGGCTATCGAAAATCAAAAGATGGCGGCAGTTGTTGACTTGAAAAATACCGTGGGAAATATGGTGATAGAAGTTTCAGAAAAAATATTAAGGCGCGAATTGTCGAACAAAACAGAGCAGGAAACTTATATTAAACAACTCACCAGCGAAATTAAACTGAACTAAATTTTGAGTCCAGGA
This sequence comes from uncultured Terrimonas sp., assembly GCA_964391065.1. Lineage (GTDB taxonomy): Bacteria > Bacteroidota > Bacteroidia > Chitinophagales > Chitinophagaceae > Agriterribacter. Next base: position 9,953 of record CAYMKT010000015.1, read on the forward strand.
ATGAAAAAGTGATTTAACAGCTCATTCCAAATCTCAAATTTCAAATCTCAAATCGTTCTAATGCTCCAACCACGTTTAGCCGGAAGATATGCCAAAAGCCTGATTGATTTAGCCAAAGAGCGCAATCAATTGGACCAGGTATATGCTGATATTACTTTTTTGAGTAGTGTTTTCAGCCAAAGCCGCGAGTTCTCAAGCATGATGCGCAGCCCGGTTATTACAGCCGACAGGAAAACGAATGTGATAAACGCGATTTCGCAGGGAAAAGTGGGCGCCCTTACTACCGCTTTTATACATTTACTCATTAAAAAAGGCCGCGAAAATATTTTATCTGAGATTTTGCCGGCCTATATCGGCCAGTACAATATCGAAAAAGGAATTCATAAAGTTAAACTTACTACAGCGCACCCCATTACAGAGGACTTGAGGAAAACGATTGAGCACAAAGTAAAGACCGATGCCGGGCTTACTACAATAGACCTGGAGACGGTTGTTAACGAAGAACTGATTGGTGGCTTTGTACTGGAATTTGATAATAACCTGGTAGATGCCAGTATATTGAGAGACCTGAAAGACATTAAAAAGCAGTTCCAAAGCAATATATACGTAAAGAACATCAGGTAAACGGTGCTGTTATAAGCAGGTTTTACAGATAAAATTGATCACAATAATATAAACAAAAGGATATGGCAGAAATTAAGCCCGACGAAATAAGCGCGATACTGCGCCAGCAGTTAAGCAATTTTAACGCAGGTGCCGACCTCGAAGAAGTAGGCACTGTGCTCCAGGTGGGAGACGGTATTGCCCGTATTTATGGCTTAAATAATGTGAGAGCCGGAGAATTGGTGGAATTTGATAACGGGGTGAAAGCGGTTGCGTTAAACCTCGAGGAAGATAATGTGGGTGTGGTATTGATGGGTGAATCGTCGGATATTAAAGAAGGACATAAAGTAAAAAGAACGGGTAGCATTGCCTCTTTAAAAGTAGGCGAAGGACTAGTTGGCCGGGTAATTAATGTACTGGGTGAACCCATTGATGGTAAGGGCCCGATTACCGGCGAGCTTTTTGAAATGCCGCTTGAGCGTAAAGCGCCCGGTGTAATTTATCGCGAACCGGTAAAAGAACCGCTTCAAACCGGTATTAAGGCAATCGATGCCATGATCCCCATCGGGCGTGGTCAGCGCGAATTGATTATTGGCGACCGTCAAACCGGTAAAACGGCCATTGCGGTAGATACCATTATCAATCAACGAGAATTTTACCAGGCGGGCAAACCCGTATTTTGTATATATGTAGCCTGCGGACAAAAAGCCTCTACCATCGCCAATGTTATGAAGACATTGGAAGATAACGGGGCTATGGAATATACGGTGATTGTAGCTGCTTCTGCCGCCGATCCCGCGCCTTTGCAGTTCTTTGCGCCCTATGCCGGCGCAGCCATTGGTGAATATTTTCGCGATACCGGGCGTCCTGCATTAATCGTATATGATGACCTGAGTAAACAAGCCGTAGCTTATAGAGAAGTATCTTTATTGCTTCGCCGGCCGCCAGGTCGTGAGGCCTATCCCGGTGATGTATTTTACTTGCATAGCCGCTTATTGGAACGCGCAGCAAAAGTGATCAATGACGATGCTGTTGCCAAAAACATGAACGACGTTCCCGATAGCATCAAACACCTGATAAAGGGTGGCGGATCTTTAACCGCCCTGCCTATTATTGAAACCCAGGCTGGCGACGTATCGGCTTATATTCCTACCAACGTTATTTCTATTACCGACGGGCAGATATTCCTGGAATCGAATTTGTTTAACGCGGGTATCCGCCCTGCCATTAACGTGGGTATTTCGGTTAGCCGTGTGGGCGGTAACGCCCAGATTAAATCCATGAAAAAAGTGGCTGGAACACTTAAGCTCGACCAGGCTTTATACCGCGAAATGGAAGCTTTTTCAAAGTTTGGCGGCGACCTGGATGCGGCTACTAAACTGGTGATTGACAAGGGGGCACGCAACGTGGAGATTTTGAAGCAACCGCAGTATACTCCGTTCGCGGTTGAAAAGCAGGTAGCGATCATCTATCTTGGAACACAAGGCATATTAAGAGAAGTTCCCGTAAGTAAAGTAAAAGAATTTGAAGAGTTGTTTTTGATAGAAATGGAAAACAAATTACCTGAAATTCTTGCTGAATTTAAAAGAGGTAACCTTCCCGAAGAGGGCATTAAGAAAATGACCGAACTGGCCAAAGGCATAATGTCGAGATACAAATAACAGTCCGCCTTACTTCAATTATAGAGCCCTCCGGAACTTATCCGGGGGGCTTTTTCAATTTTTTGCACCCTGTTACACAATATTTGAAAATATACTTTTCGGCCGGCTGCCTGCGTTATAGCAAAGCAGAAATAGGACTATCATTGACAGGAGTTAACAAATGATAATTGACCTATTGAATTGAGCGAATAAAAACCGCTTTGTATCGAAATCCTGAAAAAACAATGGTTTACCCTTATAATTTTGAACTGTAAAATAATTCGACCGTCCGTTCTTTTGAAAACCGTAAATCCTGTGATATGGAAATTTTCTACCCTTTACGAAAATCATTTTTGCAAACTGCATTGCTCTTCACTTTGTGCCTGAGCTTTGTGTCAGTATTTGCGCAACCGCCGAGTACATTCCCGGCTACCGGTTCATTTCCAGTGAGCGTTGGCAGACCCTGTAGTGGCGGAACCAGCACATGGTCTGCCCATGTATTTAAATATAACGGCGTTACTACAACATTAAGCGACTTTGAAAACTGCTTTCCTGATTTGCAAAGTCCGGGTTTCAGCATATCTGGCGCCGGTATCTCTTTTAACCCCGCCGACCACAACCTGTATTACTATCGTTATACCAACAAAAATACTTATGTGTGGAGATGGAAGCCGGGTAGCGGTTGTCCGCCTAAAACGGCCGTTTTCCAGCAATACAATAATATGGCCATTCTTGGCTTCGCGTTTGCGCCAGACGGATTATGTTACCAGTTGATATTTACGGGATCGTCACCCTATGGTATTGCGTTAAGAACGGTTGATTTTGGCACCGGTACTTTTGGACCGCAAAAAAACATTACGCTTCCTCCCGGGTTAACCATCACGATACAGAACGGAGACTTAACGCTAACCCCTGATGGTCAGATGCTGATGGTCTGGGACAGGAAATACTTCACTGTCAATTATGAAAACTATGCAACCCCAAACCCGCTCCAGGCTACCTTAATCGCTACCTATCCCTCATCGAGCGCCCACATAGTAGGATTGAATTTCGCGGAAGGTAAGCTGATAGCCTCCGACGCTGGCAATAAATACTGGGAGTTAAACATGCTCACGGGCGCCAAAACAGCCATTACACAATCGCCCTGCTATCAAAGTAATGACCTTACCGAGATTATTTCGGGTATAGGTGTTGCCAAAAGCCTGTCTTCCGCAACCTCTACCGGCACACCCGGTCAGTACAATCTGAGCTACGATATTTATGTAAAAAATTATGGGGGATGGGATGTTACGGATGTACAGATAGAGGAATTGTTGCAAGGTGCCGCCACCGCGGGCGCTCCATTTACGTTTGCGAACAGTATTACGAATGTTACAGCCACCCTTATTGATAACCCGGCGGGGGTTACCCTTAACCCCGGGTTTAATGGTACTACAAATAAATATTTACTGGCGCCGGGACAAACATTGCCCAACTACCCGGTACCTAATAATCATTTTACCATAAGAGTTTCTTTCAGGGTAAGCAGTATTGTAATTGGTAGAGTATATAACAACAGCGCCCGTGTAACGGGCATAGGATATGCGGGTATAAACCTTGAAGATATTTCAACCAACGGCACTAACCCCGATTTGAATAATAACTCAAAACCCGATGATCCGGGTGAGAATCAACCCACACCATTTGTTATCTTAACCACTGCTGAAATGCCTCCCTGCGAAGCATTAAACAAAATACTTTACAAACAGGAGTTTGGAACCGGAACTACCATGGTAACAGCAATTCCTGCTGCAACCGGCAGTGCCGGAACCGCCGCAACCAACTATACCGGGAGCACAACTCAACCGCTGGCGTTAGAGCGTTATGCCATCACCAATAATGCCAATAAAGGCAATACCGCACAATGGATAAGCTTAACAGACCATACCGGCAATTCAAACGGAAGAATGATGGTAGTAAACGCCGATGTAAATGGCAGCAGAATATATACGGATAGGATCAATATACCCTGTACCAATTTAAAATATTCTTTATTTGCCTTTGTTTCGAACATACCCAATTCAACCTACAACAATTTTTGTAATGCGTTTGGGGGCACTGTTCCTCCCAAACTCATATTCACCGTTCGGGACGCCGCAACGAATAACATCATTACCAACCTTACCACACCTGATATTACCAGCGCTGCCTGGACGCAATACGGGATGAAATTCGTAATGCCGCCAGGTGTTACGCAGATCATCATTGAAATTACCAATGCAGCGCCGGGTGGTTGCGGAAACGACTTTGCCATTGATGATATACAATTCGGATTATGTGATCCTTCGCCAAGCATCACGGTTAATAATACTGCAGGATGTACTAACGGCATAACCACATTCAGCGCTGAATTGAGCGATGCTACGGTTATTTCGGGTCCGCTCGATTACCAGTGGCAGGTAAGCAGTAACAACTCAACCTGGACAAACATACCAGGCGCCAATAGTGTAACCTATACCATTGATCCGTTGCAGCCTTCAGATATAGGCAAATACTTCAGGGTAATGGTAGCCGCAGCGGGTAATATCACCAACGCCAACTGTCGCTATACTTCAACCAGCTTCAGGCTTACCGCTAAAACATCGTCTACGGCGCCAACCGGCATTAACAGCGCCCCGGCAATCACTACCTGTCCCGGAAACGCGGTTACCCTCACGCGCCAGGGTGGTTCATTGGGTACAAATGCTGTATGGAGATGGTATAGAAATAGTTGCGGAGATACCTTGATTGGTACGGGAAATTCAATCTCCGTGCTACCGTCTGTCACCACTACTTATTACGTAAGAGCGGAGGGTGATTGTAATACCACAGCTTGCGCGCAGGTTACCATCATCGTTAGTCCTTGTGTTATCCTGCCGGTCGATTTCCTTCAGTTTAGTGCCGTGCAGCGTGCGCATTCTGTAGACCTTGACTGGAGAATCATTACTTCAGAACAAATCAGTCATTTTGAAATAGAGCGCTCAGAAGATGGAAACCATTTCAGCAAAATTGGCGTGGTAACCAGTTCGGTTCCGAAAAATACAGCCACTAAGTTTGCTTACCAGGATGCCGATCTGAATGTAAACAGCAATATTATATATTACCGGATTAAGGTGATCAGCAAAGATGGTGTTATGAAATACAGCAATGTTCTCACCGTAAGAATATCCGAGTTGAACAGCAGCAGGATAAAAATAAGTCCTAACCCAGCCTCTTCTTCGGTGAACGTTAGCTTCTTTTCCGCCCTGAGAGGAAATATAGAGTTGCAACTCATGGATATGACCGGGAAAGTAGTCTTGCGTGAACAACGAACCATTGATTCGGGACAATACAACGTAACCATCGATAAGTTGGGCCGGTTAAGCGAGGGCATCTATACTATATTGATCAGGATCGGCGACCGGTGGGAAAGGGAACGGATCGTCATTAAACGATAACGGCATCATTAAACGATAGCATCATTAAAAACATCCCCGCCAGGCGGGGATGTTTTTTTACAACATGCTATACTTAAAATCGCAGGTATAACACCTCATGACCAGTCTTGAACCCCGGTTCCCGTAGCGGCTACGTAACCCAACTAAACCTATCACCTGGCGCTCCCTGCGCTGCATATTCGTGCTGAGCTATATTGTCGTGAGCAAACTGTTCAAGAATAATTACCATCAGCCCTTTATATAATGACAGCGAAGGGTAAAAAGCCCTTCAATGATTATGTATCAGGACTGCAGGGTTAGGTTGGAAAAAAGCGAGACACAATAGCTAAAACCAGGATTTTTTAGCATTACAATATTCATAAACTGCTGTTTCTGCATTCCTCTTTATCTTCGTTAAATGACAAGAAAACAGCTTGTAGAACAGATTAAAAGCAAAAAATCTTACCTCTGTGTAGGATTGGATACAGACATCAGCAAAGTGCCCGCCCATCTGTTAAGTGACGAAGACCCCATTTTTGAATTTAACAGGCAGATTATAGATGCTACTAAAGCGCATTGCGTGAGTTACAAGATCAATACCGCTTTTTATGAAAGCCAGGGTATTAAAGGCTGGCAGGCGATGCAGAAAACGGTAGACTATATTCCGGATACACATTTTACAATCGCAGATGCCAAACGGGGTGATATTGGCAATACCTCCGCCCAGTATGCCCGGGCCTTTTTTGAAGGCTTCAATTTCGACGCCATTACTGTTGCACCTTATATGGGGGAAGACAGCCTTCGCCCCTTCCTTGAATATGAAAACAAATGGACGATCGTGTTAGGACTTACCTCTAACCCTGGCGCCAAAGATTTTGAACTACAGCAAATGGGCGCAGAAAGGCTTTATGAAAAAGTATTGCGCACTGTGGCGAAATGGGGCAGTACAGAAAACCTGATGTTTGTAACAGGCGCTACCCAGGCTAACGAATTTACTTCTATCCGTGCCATCGTACCGGATCATTTTCTTCTTGTTCCGGGTATTGGAGCCCAGGGTGGTAGTTTGAAAGAGATTTCCGAAAAAGCCATGAACAAAGACTGTGGCATATTGATGAATGTGTCGAGAGCCGTCATTTTTGCGGGGCAAAACGAAAACTTTGCAGCGGAAGCAAAAAGAACCGCTCAGCAATATCAGCAGGAAATGGTACCGTATATACCATAAAATTAAAATAAGCGCAACTCAATGTCGCGCTTATCGAATATGGTATATCTCAATTTCCTTTTTAAAGCAGTATTATATATTGGATGGACTACCACCGTCTTCAGATGGCGCGGGCGGGGTTTCAATAGCAGGTGGCGCTACAGGTAGTTCTACAACAGGTGCTGTTATTTTCTTTTGAGCAGGAGCTTTCTTTTTGGGCGCTACTTTTTTTACTATCGCTTTTTTGACCGCTTTTTTAATTACCGCCCTTTTGACCGCTTTTTTTACCAGCGCTTTCTTTAGGGCTTTCTTTACCACCGCTCTTTTTACGGCTTTTTTTATGACCGCCCTTTTTACGGCTTTCTTAATTACCGCTTTTTTGACGGCTTTCTTAACGACCGCTCTTTTTACGGCTTTCTTAACGACCGCTTTTTTAACCGCTTTTTTGACGGGGGCTTTCTTTTTTGGTAGAGCTTTCCTGGAAGCAGTTTTTTTGTTTGCTTTAGCCATGATTGTTGGAATTTATTGTGTTTGAAGAAGTGACTTATTGATACAGAAAATTAGGGAATAATATTTATATTAATAAAAAACAAACAAATTTTTTTTATAGCTGAATACAAAATACAACCACAACTAAAAAAGCAATCACCTTTTTGCCATCTGCCAACTGCAAGCCAGGCTTAGTTCAATGCTGCAAAGCTAACAGTGAACACTTGCAATCGCCTGCCGGGCACCGCCGGAATTTACCTGTTGTCTTTCATTGCCGTACTCGCCTCATCATTAAAAACACACTATCAATACGCTTAACAGCAAATCAAAAACAATTGTCGTTTCCGAAAAAAACCTGCTTTTCTACCACTCGTTATTTTAAAATTGCCAACACTGATTTCGCCTTCTTCTCTCGCTTTTGCCCCACTGGGACTGGATTCTCCGGTTCCACAACATTAACTCCGGTTTTTAAGATTTAGTATATCGGTAATTTAAAAACCTCCATGGCCTATAAAAGCCAGGAGGTTTTATCAAAATTTGGCTAAAATGCTGCTTTCGCATCAGCCAAGTCCCTTTCTACTACAGATCGGGCTGAGGAGTATAGCGCAAATAGGGTTTTACTACCTTTACTCCCTTAGGGAATTTCTTTATCG
>CAYMKT010000015.1:18072-26209 GCA_964391065.1 uncultured Terrimonas sp.
GGCGTAGCTACGCTGTAATTAGCGGTTAATTGAAGGGAATCAATAACACGCAATACCTCGTGAAAGTTTCTGCCAGTTGATGCAGGGTATGTGATCGTAAGCTTTACTTTTTTATCGGGACCGATGACAAATAAAGAACGTACGGTAAAGTTTTCGGACGCATTGGGATGAATCATTCCGTACGCCGTAGCCACTTTCTTTTCGGGGTCGGCAATGATGGGGAACTTAACATCTGCATTTTGTGTTTCGTTGATGTCTTTCACCCATCCAACATGCTTGTCGAGCGGATCTACGCTAACTGCCAATACTTTTACATTGCGCTTTGCAAACTCCTCCTGCAATAAAGCAGTCTTCCCCAATTCGGTGGTGCATACAGGTGTGTAGTCGGCCGGATGTGAAAACAAAACACCCCAGCCATCGCCAAGATATTCGTAAAAATCTATTTTACCCGCAGTGGTTTCTGCAGTAAAATTTGGTGCAATATCACCTAAACGCAAACTCATAATTACAACATTTAAAGGTTAAAAATGGAGTACAAATATACCATTTTCCTACAAGTTTAGTAGACTATTATGAAAAAAATCAAATACTTTTTGCCCTGGCAATGGCATCTTTGCCAAAGCGGTCTTTTACCGAATCGATGGCTTTGTAGAGGTCTGTTTTTTTCTCTGCACTTTCAAATAAGTTCGATTGCCGGGCGGCGTTGGTTAATTCGCTCAGCCGCACGCCCAGGAGCCGGATGGGTTGTCCTTTACGGTATAATTTGTGAAAGAGCGCCTTGGCAGCCGGAATAAGTTCATCATCGTAACAGGTATAGGATAAACTGGTTTGCCGTGAAGTAGTTTCAAAATCCGGGTACCTGATCTTTACCGCTATGCATCCTGCCATTTTATCATCCTGTCGCAATTCGTGAGCTACCCGTTCAGTCATTCTTACAATTTCCGACATAATAAAATCCATATCCGAACTATTGGTATGAAAGGTATTCTCGGTAGATACCGACCTGGCTTCGTGATAAGGCACTACTTCCGAATGATGAATGCCCTGCGATTTATTCCAGAGCTCTCTTCCATAATTTCCTAAGAAAAATTCAAGGTCCCCGGGTTTCCGTGAACTGATATCGCCAATGGTGGCGATCCCGATCGCGAGCAGGTGTTGGTAGGTTTGCTTACCGATACCCGGAATAGCATTAACAGCGAGAGGAGAAAGAAATTCTTTTTCCTTGCCGGGAGCCACCTGCATGTACCCATTAGGTTTTGCTTCGCTGGTGGCAATTTTGGCTATCATTTTGTTGGTTGCCAGGGCAAAGGAAATAGGCAACCCTGTTTTAGCAATAATCTCCTGCCTGAGATCAATGGTCCATTGCCAGGCGTTAAAGTACTTATCCATCCCCGTAAGGTCAAGGTAAAATTCGTCAATCGAAGCTTTCTCAAACAAGGGTGCTTTGGCGGCAATGATCTCCGTAACCATCCGCGAATATTTACTGTACTCGCCCCGGCTTCCTTTAACCACGGTAGCATGCGGGCATAAGCGCATTGCGGTAGCCATGGGCATGGCCGAATGAATGCCATATTTGCGGGCTTCATAACTGCAGGCAGCAACCACTCCCCTTTCTTTACTTCCACCAACAATTAAAGGTTTGCCTTTTAACGACGGATCATGCAAACACTCAACAGATACAAAAAATGCATCCAGGTCAAAATGTGCTATGATGCGTTGTGTGCTCACTCGAAAGGAAAATTAAACGTTCTTCTTCAACCCTTTTACCACTGCAATTTACTTAATCCGAAGTAAAATGGCTGCGGCAATAGCTGCGGTTTCAGTTCTCAATCTTGTTTCACCAAGGCTCACCGGGATATATTCATTGCTGAGCGCCAATTCGATTTCCGCGGCTGTAAAATCACCTTCCGGACCAATACAAATTAGTGCAGAGCCAGTTAAAGGAAGCATTTCACTTAAGCTTCGTTTCCTGTCTTCCATACAGTGTGCAATGTATTTTAAAGATTGCTGCTGCCGGCCAATCCATGTCCCGAACCGAACGGGTTCTGAAAGTTGAGGCAGCCAGGCTTGCTGGCTCTGGAGCATAGCGCTTATCATAATATTTTTCAAGCGGTCGTAGCGAAATTGGATGCGCTCCGTTCTATCACAAATCAGGGGAATGATGCTGTTGATCCCGGTTTCGGTTGCTTTTTCGAGAAACCATTCGAACCGGCTGGCATTTTTAAGAAGGGAAACAGCAATACTTACCGGGTGAACGGCGGGTTCTAAAAAAACGGCTTCTTCGATTTTTACGATACATTCTTTTTTTTGAAAATCATGAATACCAGCCGTAAGCCTATTGCCTTTCCCATCTGTAATATGGATTTTCTCCCCTGTTTTCATTCGCAACACCTGTGATATATGTTTGGAGGTGGCTTCTTCAAGCGTCACCAGTGTTCCAGGCTGTCCTGTTCGTTCGGTATAAAAAAAAGGCAATGCCATAGCGCGCATATTTCCTGCAAATAAATGAAGTTTTACCCGTAAAAATCTGTGCCCCCTCCATACTGAGCGTTTTGGAGTGACGGAGGTACTTTCCTTAACAAAAAAAGCTTCCCTTGCGGAAAGCTAATTGAAGGATTCATCGTCCAACCTCAGAGCGTTAAAAATGATTTGATGATTTTTTTAAAATGGGGCCTCATCGTCGAATTGCCCATCATTCATCTTGCTGCCCTTCTGAATAAACAAGCGGGCATTATTATCGCCCCCCTCTCCCGGAACCGGTTTCCAGCTACCCTTCGGCAAACCCATTCCCCCAAAGTCGTCGTTCTCCATTTCGGTAAATTTTTGAATGTGCAATAAGGCTCTTAGCTTAATGGTTTCGAGAGAACCATTACGGTGCTTGGCTATACGCACATGGGTTTCGCCCTTATTATTTTCTCCAAATTCGTTGGCGGTAATATTATAATATTCCGGGCGGTACAGAAACATTACCATATCGGCATCCTGTTCAATGGCGCCCGATTCCCTGAGATCGCTTAACTGCGGCATTTTGTCACCTTCCTTGCGTTTCTCCACTTCGCGACTTAACTGGCTAAGCGCGATAATAGGAATACCCAATTCTTTTGCCAGTCCTTTAAGATTCCTTGAAATAGTACTGATTTCCTGTTCGCGGTTCGAGCTTCGTTTGTCGCCTGTTCCACTCATCAATTGCAAATAATCAATTATGATAAGGCTCACATTATGCTTATTCTTTAAACGGCGGCATTTCGCCCTTAATTCAAAAATGTTTAGGGCAGGCGTATCATCAATAAAAATAGGAGCGCTCTGCAACCGCTGTATACCATTGCGGTACAGTTGCTGCATTTCGTGCTCTTCCATTTTACCCCTGGCAATTTTCTCCAGCCATATTTCGCTTTCCGCACTCAAAATACGCTGTACCAACTGGCCCGCGCTCATTTCCAGGCTAAAAAAGGCAATAGGGGTGGGTTTGGTAGCATGCAATGCTGCATTACGGGCCAGGTTAAGTGCAAACGCGGTTTTACCCACCGAAGGACGGGCTGCAAGAATTACCAGATCCGTGGGTTGCCAACCGTAAGTAATCCGGTCAAGGGAGGCAAATCCACTAGGTACGCCGGTAATATCTTCCTGCCGGCTGCGCATATCTTCGATACGCTGAATGGTTTTTACCAGCACCGTATCAATACTATCGAAGTTTTTACGGAGATGGTTATTGGTAATTTCAAAAAGCTTGCTTTCGGCGTCATCCAGCAAATCAAACACATCCACCGAATCTTCGTAAGCGTCGCTGATGACTTCGCCACTGATACGGATAAGGTCGCGCTGTATGAATTTTTGGAGAATAATACGGGAATGGGTTTCAACGTTTGCGGAAGATACTACCGCGTTGGTAAGCTTGGTAACGTAGTAAGGCCCGCCTACCAGCTCCAGTTCCTCTGTTGTCCTCAATTCTTCTACAACGGTCAGTAAATCGATAGGCATGCTTTTTTGCGCCAAATTTTGCATGGCACGAAAAATACGCTGATGTCCATCTACATAAAAACATTCGGGTTTCAGTATCTCAATAACCGTATCAAAAGCTGTTTTTTCCAGCATAATGGCGCCTAATACTGCTTCCTCAAGGTCGCGTGCCTGCGGTGGAACCTTGCCATAAACCATTGAACTTAAATCAAGCGAACTTTTTCTGCGGGTTTTACGGTCTTTATTAAGATTGGTAAGATGATCCATTAATCTCTTTTATATAGGGTGATATTTTTTTTGTCCGAATCCTGCCCAAAAACAGGGTAACTTTTATTCCAACCTTCGTTCACTTTCCTGCTGATCCAAATTTTTGAACGATGCCCATGCTGCTCTCAGACTATTAAGCGAAGGTTAACTCATTATTACCGGAAGGTTACCGACTGCGACAAGAAGGCGAATATAGTATCATTGATTTTTGCAAACCAAATAACCAGCAACCTTTTTTTTATTAAATGATGTTAACATGTTTTTGCACATGAAACGCCGGGTTACTAACCGTTTTTTTAAAATAATACACAATTTACTGAAAAAATGCCCCGCCTGGAGGATTTAATACACACCGGCTGTGCGAAACAATTCATACCCCTTTTTTTGGCCAAACTGATCAAACAACAGTATGGACTTACAGGCTTTTTCAGTGCTCCCGCCAATTTAATTATCTTTGCCACGCTTTATCAAACGGTATTGAAATAGAAAAAGAAGTAATCATCTTATGACCATCAGTTACAACTGGCTTTGTGAATATCTTCCTGTTAAAATAACACCCGAAAAATTAGCTGTTATCTTAACTTCCCTTGGACTGGAAGTAGAAAATTTTGAGCAATTTGAAGAAGTAAAAGGAAGTTTGAAAGGGCTCACCATTGGGCTGGTGATGGAAACCGAAAAACACCCCAATGCCGACAAGCTTCATTTAACAAAAGTAGATATCGGAGTGGGGGACCCTCTGCAGATTGTTTGCGGCGCACCCAATGTAGCCGCCGGTCAAAAGGTAATTGTGGCGCCGGTTGGCTCCACGATCTATCCCACCAAAGGCGATCCTGTAACCATGAAAGTAGCCACCATTCGCGGTATAGAAAGCTATGGAATGATATGTGCCGAAGATGAATTAGGGCTGGGCGACAACCATAAAGGTATTATGGTTTTACCGGCAGATACCCCTACCGGCATGCCGGCTGCTGAACATTTTCAGTTGCAAACCGATTGGATTTATGAAATAGGACTTACGCCTAACCGTATGGATGCCATGAGTCACCTGGGCGTGGCGAAGGACGTGTGCGCCTATTTAAGCGTTCACGATAAAAAAGACTTTCTGGTTCAATACCCCTACCAAAATCATTTCGATACAGGCAGCACGGGAAGTCCTGTTGAAGTACTCGTAGAAAATAATGAGGCCTGCGAACGCTACAGCGGCGTACTGATTAATAATGTAACCATTGGTGAAAGCCCTCAATGGCTCCGGCAGCGCATCAGGTCAATAGGCCTCCGCCCGATCAATAATATCGTAGACATCACCAATTTCATTTTACACGAAACCGGGCAACCGCTGCATGCTTTTGACGCTGATCAGATAAAAGAGAATACCGTTATTGTAAGAAATCTCGCGGCAGGCACTCCTTTCGTTACTTTAGATGAAAAAGAAAGAAAATTGTATGCCGACGACCTGATGATATGTAACGGGGCAGGCGAACCCATGTGCTTTGGAGGCGTATTTGGAGGATTGCATAGCGCTGTAACAGGGTCCACTACACGTATTTTTTTGGAAAGCGCGTGGTTTAACCCGGTAACTATCCGAAAAACTTCTTTCAGGCACCATTTAAGGACAGACGCGGCGACCCGTTTTGAAAAAGGTGTGGATATCGGCAATACCGTAACCGTGTTAAAAAGAGCCGCTTTGCTGATTAAGGAATTAACAGGTGGAGAAATTGCTTCAGCTATAACTGATGTATATCCCTATCCGAGAGCAAAAAAACAGGTTACCCTTACCTACCCGTTCCTCAAAAAATTGAGCGGTAAAGTCTATCCGGCCGAAAATGTAAAAAGTATACTTACCCATTCGGGCTTTGAACTGATACAGGAAGATAACGAACAAATATGCGTGGCCGCGCCTTTCAGCAAGCCAGACATTGAATTGCCTGCAGATCTGGTAGAAGAGATTATGCGGATTGATGGGTATGATAATGTAGCAATTCCTCAGCATATTACAGTAAGCCCGGCTGTGGAAACTATTGGCTATGCAACAGCCTTAAAGGAAAAGACAGCAAATTACCTCGCCGGCAATGGCTTTCATGAAATATTCACCAACTCTATTACCAACAGCGCCTATTTTGATGAAGAAGAATTGAAGACAGCGGTAAAAATGATCAATAGCCTGAGCGCCGAATTAAATATCATGCGGCCGTCGATGCTTGAAACCGGGCTCGAATGCGTTGTACACAACCTCAACCGTAAGAACAATCATCTCCGTTTGTTTGAATTTGGAAGGACCTACCGAAGCTCCGCACCCGGCAAATATGAAGAAAAAGAAAACTTATGTCTATATATTACCGGAGCAGTAAAAGAAGCATCGTGGAAAGCAAAGGAAGAAAAAAGCGATTTCTATTATCTTAAGGGCATCGCAACTGCAATACTGCAAACGACCGGACTGGACCATTATGAAACAGAAGTGGCTGCGGTTCCATTCCTTCAATACGGCATACAGATGAGCTTCAATGGAGATACCATTATAACATTAGGACTGGTAGCGCAGCCCGTTACAAAGCGCTTCGACATTAAGCAACCCGTTTGGTATGCCGAACTGGATTGGGAAAAGATAGCAGGTTATGCATCTCAACAACGATCCGGCTATACGGAAATACCACGTTTCCCGGCGGTGCAACGCGACCTGGCTATTGTTGCAGATAAACAACTTCGCTACGCTCAAATAGAGGATGCAGTAAGAAAAGCAGGAATTAAAAAGCTGTCGGGCGTAAAATTATTTGATGTATTCGAAAGCGATAAGCTCGGAGCGGGAAAAAAATCCTTTGCCGTAAACTTTACTTTTCTCGATAAAGAAAAGACGCTTACAGATACCGAAATCGATACCATGATGCAAAAGATCATGCGTACCTTTGAGCAGGAGTTATCCGCCGAAATCAGAAAATAATACCTGTATTATTATGTTTGTATGAGTGATATTGATGAACATATCAGCCGGGTAAATGAAAAAATACAGTTGCTGCTGAAGCAGTACTATACGCTACAAAAGGAAAATGATAAGCTGAAAGGGGAACTGGAACAAAAAAGAACCAATGAAAGGAATACACAGGAGAGCGTGGCATTATTGCAGCAGCAGGTCGAAATAGCTAAAATAGCTTCGGGAGAAGGAAACAAGGAAATCAAAACGGAACTTGAAAAACGAATCAATACCTATATCAGGGAAATTGATCAATGTATTGCCCTACTCTCCAATCAATAGTTATACCCTTTTTACCAAACGCATACTTTGTTCTTCCTCTTCGCCCGTAGCTGTTAATTCGAGCGTATAAATGCCGTAAGGAAGATCGTTGAGCCCCTTCCAGTAAAACGTTTTTTGTGAAGGTTTTACTTCCGTTTCGAGCATGCTGCATACTTTTCCCGTATCATCTTTAAGCACTGCTCTTAAGGGGGAAGCAATAACACCGCTCAGTTCAAAAACAAGGGTGTCAATAAATACCAGGGATTTTAGTTTTGCAAGCATCCTGTAATTTTTTAGTTTTAGATGTCGGGATAACAAAGCGTATACATTCTCAGGGATTATTTTTTATATAACGAAAAAAAAGTCGCTTTCTGTTAATAAGCTGTGGACAATACAGGGGTGGCACATTACAATATGCAAGCACTTATAACGATTAATATCGGCATTGGAGACCGAACATACCGCATAAAAGTAGCAAAGGAAGATGAAGAACAGGTACGGAAAACCATCAAAATCATCAATGATAAGATCATTGAATTTAAAACAGAGTTTGCCGGGAAGGATATGCAGGACTATACATCTATGGTGTTGTTATGGTACGCAACCCAACTACAGAGCGGAAAATCAAGCGTTTTAGAAAAAGAAGTCACTGATGCATTAACTAAAATGGAGGTTCAATTGAACAAG
>CAYMKT010000015.1:26309-29781 GCA_964391065.1 uncultured Terrimonas sp.
TTGCTCCGTACGGCGCGTTATTCCACGTTAACCGAACGGGTCAATTGACCGTTCGCATCATATTCATCTGTAGAAACCAGTTTTCCTTCAGGCGAATAGTTCTTCCAGGTTCCCGAAAAAAAACCCTGGGCGTACAGCCCTTCGCTCTTTACTCTTCCATCTTCATAATAGTAAGCGGCCGGGCCCTCAAACCTTCCTTTGTCGTCGAGCAACAGCTTCGCTTTTAGCTGCCCGTTGGAGTAATATTCTGCATAATCGGTTCTGATGTTTTTACTGAATTGCACAAACCCGGTTATGTGACCTGCAGTATCTTTCATAATTTTTGAGATCACGCTATCCTTAATATTAAAATATTGCTCCGCGCTGTAAAATTCCCCGGCCCCAATTATTCTTGTAAAGCCGCTATCGCTGTTGTTTCGTATTAAGTCCAACCGGGCATTATTCACTTTTATTATTTCCACACCGGAGTACTGCTGCGGCATTTCTCTACAAGCGGCGAACAAACATAGCCACAGGATAAATTGAATACTAATTTTCATACTATACATTACAGGATTCCGGATGAATGGATATAAAAAGCAGCCTTTTGCGGCTGCCTTTTACAGATTACCCGATTTTGAAACTGAATTAATTGATAAAAGAAGTCCAGCCTTTCCACCAGTCGCCCTCGGGTGTTCCGGCAGCACCTACAGCGCCCCTGAACGTAACCGGTGTAAACGACTCCGATAATTTACTGTTAGCAAAACTGGCTGAGTTAAGCAAAGGAGAACCAGACTGTGGCGTAAAATCTGGATTGGCATAATTGAACGGCGCAGTGAGTTTTACGTCCGCATTGTCCGTATAAATTTCATTTTCGCTGGCAGCGGTACCAAACCAATTGCTTACATCTGCATTTGTCCATCCCGTGGGCGTGGTAGTGTTGTCTGCAAACATGGTAGGCGTAGCACAACCCGCAATAGTAGTGTTTTCTATTAGCAGGGTACCTGCAATAATATTGCCCTGGATAGGTATTCCCTTACTGGCATCAATTAACAACCCGGTGGGCCAACCCATAATAACCGAGTTAAATATAGAAGTACTGGTATTTCTCCTTAGCTGGGCGCCAGCCAGGAAAAGGGTATTACCGATGTTGTTGGATTTTTCGCGGGGACCGATTGAGGTAATATTGCTGAAAACGGGCGCAGTTTTGGGAGTTAACTCACTTCCGTTCGCATCGTTATCGCTTTCAAATGATTCTACTCTCGAAATATCAGCACGGGACGAATCTCTTAAAACAATTCCGAATTGAACATGGCCACGGTAGCCATTATCGGTATCAAAATCATCATCCAGTGTTTTGTAAGCAATAAGATGGCTGCAATTTACTGCACCACCGAACCATTCAAATGCATCATCAAGCGCGTAAGTTACCTGTACATAGTCAATAGTAGTACCGCTACCCACACTACCCATTGTTAAAGAATTCAATTCTTTATCGGGTAAAAATGCATATCCCGCATATTCGATACGCACATACTGCAGCGAGCCTGAATTATCGTCATCATCAGCGCCGCCATGTAAACCCAGTCCGTCTGCGTTATTAATACCGCCTTCAATTTCTCCAATACCGGCTACTCCGTTAAAAGTACTATTGGTCAGGGCGCGGCCCAGCAATACTATTCCACCCCAGTCACCCGATGAAGGAGAAGACGCATCTGAAGTAAATACAATAGGCTTATCTCTTGTTCCATTCGCAATAAGCTTGGTACCACGGGTAATAACTAAAGCACCGCGGGTGGCTTTTTCGCCTTCAATTCGGGTGCCGGGCTCAATCGTTAAAGTGGTTCCGTCTACAACATACACTATGCCCCGTATGAGGTAGGTAGTTCCTGCTTTTAATGTTCTGTCTGAGGTGATTTTGCCCGAAAGAATATTGCTTTCTCCAGAGCCATTTCCACCGCTGTCTCCATTGCCATCGACTTCAATTTTTCGACAGCCTGTAGCAATAATCAAAGTTATTGCCGCTAATGATAGTATCCTTTTCATATTTATGTATTTATTCTTTTCGTGATTGTTATTTAATGATATAAGCAAATGAGATGTCGATGTTTGTGCCGTAGTTCCTGTTTATGGCAATTGCATCGGAAGACTTCAGTTCAAGGTTTTTACTGTTATCCAGGTCATGATAGAAATAAGCCCTTTTATTCAGAATATTTGAAACATTTAAGCGGATCTCCCCTTTTTCTTTCAATACCTTTTTAGCAATTTGAAAATCAAGAAGAGGGCGTGGGTTTTCCCAAATTTCTGGTACCTGCTCGTTACCCACATACAGGATACGGCGACCAATCTGGTTAAACAGCACCGTGGTGGTTATCCCGGCTTTTTCGATATCGTATTGAAGAGATGCATTGATTACATAAGGAGACTGCCCCTGCATGGGCCGGTCAATTTTTACATCCGGATCATTTACCTTATTAAAGATGTAAGAGAGATTCGTTTGAAAAGTAAAGTTCCTTAATGCATTGGCGAAGTCGAGCTTTTTGCGAAACTCAAACTCAACACCATAGCCTGTTGCTTCATCCGCATTCAAAAAATTAAACGTATTGGTGGCTACGCCCGATTGGTTAAAGTACAATTCAATCGGGTTTTTAAAATACTTATAAAAAACGCCAAAGGTTAACATTTCACCTGCCCTTGGATAAAGCTCATACCTGAGATCAGCGTTGGTAACTTTAGTTCTTTTAAGCGAACTGGATCCTATAACCGCCGAACCCAGTTCAAAATCGTAGAATGCGAAATTGGTTAATTCACGAAACTCCGGTCGAATAACGGTTTGTGACCCCGACAAGCGGAGGTTTGTTTTAGAGTTCAGTTTGAACGTGAAATTTACGGCAGGCAACAAATCGCCTTGTTTGATATGCGCATGGCGTTCGTCGCTTTGTTTTACACTTCCTATCAGTTGATCAAAATGTTCGTACCGCGCACCCCATACCACTCTCAACCACGAATTGAACTGGTTATCAAATTGAATATAACCCGCATTCAGGATGCTGTTGGCAAGATAGCGGTATTGCTTACCGATGATCTCATCAAAGTCAAATTTGCGTGGATCGGCTGCGTCAAAATTTTCGGCATCAAATACATGATCTTCGTCTACCTGCCTCAATGGAGAAGTCCCGTCTATAAGGTAGTTTGAAAAAGGCCTGGAATCGAAAAGCCTGTCCTTTACCTGGAACAGGTAACCGCCTTTTACTGTTTGACCAAGATTGAAAAGATTGAAACGGTTTGTAATATCCCCGCCCACATTATATATATAGTCGGATAGCATGGAATAGAAAACACTTCCTGTTTTTTGAGATTTCGACTCCCCAATCAGCAGATTATAAGGCAGATTGGGCTGCTCTTTAGACTGGTTATATTGCACCCGGCGCTGCTGGGGTATATAACCATCCAGGATGGTAAAGCTGCCATACCATTTGATTTTAGAATGCAG
>CAYMKT010000015.1:29881-43047 GCA_964391065.1 uncultured Terrimonas sp.
TCGTTGAAACTGTAAAAGCCATTCTCAAAACTCAGGTTACGGGAAGTTCGGTTATAGGAAAGCCCAATTATACCACCGAAATCTTTTTTAAAGAGCTTCGTATTAAACCCCCCATTTAACTGAAAGTTGGCGTTAATGGGAACTTTTACGCTATTGACCGACCAGTTGGTAGCAATCTGTTTAGCCAATTCAACTTTTCCGGCATTGTCCAGTTCCTGGAAATCGCTTTTAGTCGGAAAATTGTCAGGCAATCCCCTTGTTCCATCATCTATTCCCAGCCAATCCATTTTTCCCCCGGCATATTTATAAAAGTCCTTACCGACTGTTTGAGTATTGATGCCGGTACCAACCCGCACATTCAGGAAATTGGAAGCAGGGATTTCTTTCGTATTTACCTGCACCAGGCCGCCAGCCCATTCGCCGGGGTATTCGGGCACAAAGGCCTTATTAATAATAATATTGTCTACCATCGACGATGGAATAATATCAAAGGAAAACGTTTTCCGGTCGGGCTCGGTAGAAGACAATTGCACCCCATCTA
Organism: uncultured Terrimonas sp.; assembly: GCA_964391065.1. GTDB lineage: Bacteria > Bacteroidota > Bacteroidia > Chitinophagales > Chitinophagaceae > Agriterribacter. Next base: position 30,423 of record CAYMKT010000015.1, read on the forward strand.
AAAGTGCGGTATTATAGCGGTCGCTTAAGCCGCGAACAATAAGATATTTCCCCTCCTGGATACTTGTTCCCGGTATTCTTTTTAATACTTCTCCTGTATTTTTATCGGGTGAACGGCGGATACTTTCGGCTGAAATAACGGAAGCTACCGTATTGGTATTTTTTTGAAAGGCGATCATGGAATTTACGGTTTCTCTTCTGGCGTTGCTTCTGCTTGCGGTAATCACTACCGCTTCCATGTTTTTCGAAGCCGGTTCTAGTGTAATATTCAACTCGTTTGCTGCCCCGGGTATCACTTGTACTTCCGCAATATTTTTTTCGGTATAACCCACTATAGAAACAACCAGTTCATACACTATATTGGGCGAAAGATTTAAACGATACCTTCCTTCCACATCCGTTACCGTTCCGCCTGTAGCGCCTGAGATTTTTATAGACACCCCTGCGAGGGATTCATTTTTATCATTCGTTATCTTTCCTGATAAGGGTATAGTTTGACCATGTACAGTGGAAAAGGAAAGCAGTAAAATAAAACCAACACAACTTCGAACAATACGTTTCATACCTGAGATTTTGTGCAAAGAAATGCATCGGCCGTTAACGCATCTTTACCGCCGCGTTAACAAAACATCTCTTCTATATCACCAAAATGTTAAGGCTGTGTATATGCTGTGGAAAGCAAAAAGCTGGTGTTAAGAAATTATTAACTCTTAAAATGATAGGCACAAGGAAAAGCATACCTTTACTTTTGCGCAAAGTTTCTATTATGATTAATTCAATAATGAAGATTTTCTTGCCAAAAGACCGCATTTTTTACCAGTTATTTGAGGAGGTTGCGGTAAAAGTGCTCGAGATGGCGAAGAAGTTAAAAGAAATGGTTCATGAACCAGACTATGATAAAAGGTCATCTATCGCCTCGCAAATTGAAGAATTAGAACATGTAAATGACGACCTGACCCATAAGATATTTACCGAATTAGGAAGAAACTTCATTACGCCATTCGATCGCGAAGATATTCATTACCTTGCTTCCGCTCTCGACGACATTGCCGACTATATATTTGCATCATCCAAGAAAATAAAGTTTTACCGAGTTAACCCCAATGAACAGGGCATGCAAAAATTTGCCGAGTTGATTGTACAGGGATGTGAACATATTCATGTAGCCGTACATGAACTGAGGGATATGAAAAATCTTCGCCAGATCACTGAATCATTGGTTAAGATAAACAGCATAGAAAACCAGGCAGATGATATATTTGACATGAGTATTGAACGCCTTTTTGCCACTGAACCCGACGCAAAAGAAGTAATAAAGAAAAGAGAAATTTACCAGGCTATGGAAATAGCAACTGATAAATGCGAAGATGCCGCCAATGTAATTGAGTCCATTATCGTTAAATACGCGTAATGTTTGAAAATTTGAATTACTCCCCCCTAACTTTCTAATTGCCGGATTTTCAAACCTGGATGTATGACATTATTAGTTGTTATTATAGTTCTCGCCCTGATTTTTGACTACATTAATGGATTCCACGACGCAGCTAATTCAATAGCCACTATTGTTTCTACTAAAGTACTTACCCCATTTCAGGCGGTATTATGGGCCGCTCTATTCAACTTTGTAGCGTTTTTTATTTTTAAAGATCATGGGGTAGCCAATACCATAGCAAAAACGGTAAAGGAAAGCTTTATTACCCTTCCTGTAATTTTAGCCGGTTTAACAGCCGCAATTATATGGAATCTTATTACCTGGTGGTTTGGTATACCTTCTTCTTCTTCTCATACGCTGATTGGGGGATTTGCGGGCGCCGCTATTGCGCATGCGGGGTTTAACGCTGTTAATGCCGCACCTGTATTGCAAATTGTGGCGTTTATTTTTTTAGCGCCGCTTATAGGCATGGTCATGGCCTTTATTATTTCGCTGTGGTTTATCAACTCATTCAGAAAAAGCATATGGCCCAAAGTGGTTTCCCTGGGCATCATTGCAGTCCTTATACTGGTACTTTCGCAGGTGATGGAATTTGACCCCACCCAATTACATTCCTCATACGATAGTTATGTATTGAGGGTTATTTTTCATTCGCACAATTTTAAGCTGGTACTCCTGGGGTTAATCGTAATAGTGATGTGCATATTTACGCTTTACCTTAGCAGGCTCAATGCCCACCGGTCTACTGTTTGGTTCAAGAGGTTACAGTTGTTGTCGTCGGCGGCATTCAGCGTTGGACACGGTGGAAACGATGCACAAAAAGTAATGGGTATCATTACGGTTGCCCTCATTTCACAGGGTAAAATTGAAACATTCGATCAAATGCCGGTATGGGTTCCCATTTCATGCTATAGCGCCATTGCACTGGGTACCCTGAGCGGCGGATGGAAAATAGTAAAAACAATGGGCAGCCGAATTACCAAAGTAACGCCGTTTGAAGGGGTTGCGGCAGAAACAGCCGGCGCCATTACACTTTTTGTTACAGAACACCTTAAAATACCAGTAAGCACTACCCATACCATTGCGGGTTCAATAATGGGCGTGGGAGCCACCAAACGCCTTTCGGCGGTACGCTGGGGTGTTACCGTAAACCTTCTCTGGGCATGGATCATTACCATTCCCATAAGCGCCCTGATGGCCGCCCTGATTTACTGGACCTCGCACTTGTTCTTTTGATCTGCTTATTCCTGTTTTAATTAATAAGAAGTGGGTAACTTCGCCCGCATGCCGGAATCATGAGAGCGTATATTGCTCCTTTCGAATGAATACCGGTGTGAGAAGGGCTAAGGGGATATCTTATTAGCGCGCCTGCACATATGTGGCGGTAATATTTTATAGCCGGCCGGGTCATTAATATATTAAATAAAGCAGATCATCATTAAATGAAAGGAATTATTCTGGCGGGTGGCTCGGGAACAAGACTTCACCCCATTACTTATGCAATCAGCAAACAAATGATGCCGGTTTATGACAAACCCATGATTTACTATCCACTGTCCACATTGATGCTGGCCGGTATCCGGGAAATTTTGATCATTTCAACGGTACATGATTTGCCTCATTTCAAAAAACTGTTTGGAGATGGCGCCCATTTGGGACTGAACATTTCTTATGCCGAACAAGCCGTACCTAACGGGCTGGCCCAGGCCTTTGTAATAGGAGAATCGTTTATCGGAAAAGAAAAGGCAGCCCTGGTTTTGGGAGATAATATTTTTTATGGAAGCGGCTTCGGCCGGCAGTTGAGCGATAATATTGATCCCGATGGCGGAATAGTATATGCCTACCAGGTTGGCGACCCGCAACGGTACGGTGTAATTGATTTTGATGAAAATATGAAAGCGCTTTCCATTGAGGAGAAACCAGTTAAGCCCAAAAGCAAGTATGCGGTTCCGGGTTTGTATTTTTATGACAACGAGGTGATATCGATTGCCAAAAATTTAAAACCCTCCGCCAGGGGAGAATATGAAATTACGGATGTAAATAAAGAATATTTACGCCGGGGAAAGCTAAAGGTTTCAGTACTGGATAGGGGAACCGCATGGCTGGATACCGGCACCTTCGATTCGCTGATGCAGGCGGCTTTATTTGTACAGGTCATTGAGCAGCGGCAGGGTATAAAAATTGCCTGCATAGAAGAAATCGCATACAGAAAAGGTTTTATTAATAAGGAACAACTCCTCAAAACAGCCGGGCCGCTGATGAAAAGTGGTTATGGCGAATATCTGATGAACATAGTATCTTGAGTTAAATCTTTATATTAGTTATGAAAAAAATTATGGTAACAGGCGGCTGCGGCTATATAGGTTCGCATACGATTGTTGATTTAATCGAAAACGGGTTCGATATTATTTCTGTTGATAACAATTCAAGGTCATCGCCTCAACTGCTTGAGGGAATAGAAAAAATCACCGGCAAAAAAGTAAAAAACTACAAGGTTGATCTTTGCGATTTTAATGATACCAATGCCATTTTTGAAGAAAACGACGATATTGAGGGTATCATTCACTTCGCGGCCTACAAAGCGGTGGGCGAATCCGTGGAAAAGCCATTGCTTTATTTTGAAAATAACCTGGTTTCCCTCATCAATCTTCTAAAATGTGTAGAAACTTTTAAAGTCCCTTATTTTGTTTTTTCTTCTTCCTGCACGGTATATGGCAATCCCGATCAAATTCCGGTTACAGAAACCACAGCCACCAAACCGGCAGAATCGCCGTATGGCTATACCAAACAAATGGGAGAGCAAATCATTGGTGAATTTGCCAAAACCAGTGCCACCACATGTGTTTTATTAAGGTATTTTAATCCTGCAGGAGCTCATCCTTCGGCACTCATAGGCGAATTACCCATCGATAAACCCCAGAATCTTGTTCCGGTTATCACCCAATCTGCCATCGGAAAATTGCCAGGTATTACAGTATATGGCAATCATTATCCAACAAGAGACGGTTCATGTGTTCGCGATTTCATCCATGTAAGCGACCTGGCTCACGCCCACACGCTTGCACTGCAATACCTCATGGACCGGAAAAGCGGCAACAACCCCGAAATATTTAACCTCGGTACAGGATCGGGCATCACCGTTCTGGAAGCCATCACAGCCTTTGAAAAGGCCACAGGTGTAGTGTTGAATTATACCATTGGTGCAAATCGCCCCGGCGATGTAATTGCCATTTACGCAAATAACGATAAAGCAAGAAACCAGTTGAGCTGGCAACCTCAGTTTAACCTGGAAGATATTATGCAAACCGCGTGGAAATGGGAGCAGCAACTCCGGGAAGATGAAAAATTGTTCAACGGAAAGAATATCCAGTTAAATTAATCCATTATTTTGCGCCACTAAAGAATTAATTATGTTGAAAGATATACAGGTCACAGGGCAGAAAGATACACGTAGCGGATTTGGCGATGGTATTTATGAATTAGGTAAAACAAACCCCAATGTGGTTGCCCTTACTGCCGACCTGGCGGGCTCATTAAAACTTAACGCATTTATCAAAGCGTTTCCCGATCGTTTTATACAGTGCGGTATTGCAGAAGCCAACATGATTGGAATAGCCGCCGGACTCACTATTGGTGGAAAGATTCCTTTTACCACCACATTTGCCAATTTTTCCACTGGCAGGGTTTACGATCAAATCCGCCAGTCTGTAGCCTATTCAGGAAAAAACGTAAAAATTTGTGCTTCGCATGCAGGGCTTACATTAGGTGAAGATGGCGCAACACACCAGATACTGGAAGACATAGGCATGATGAAAATGGTGCCTGGCATGACGGTAATTGTACCCTGCGATTATAACCAAACCAAAGCAGCAACGCTTGCTATCGCTGATTATGTGGGTCCGGTATACCTGCGTTTTGGCCGGCCGGTTTGGCCCGTATTTACCAGGGCAGACGAGAAATTCGAAATTGGCAAAGCTCAATATTTTTCTAAAGGAACCGATGTTGCCATATTTGCCTGTGGTCATATGGTGTGGAAGGCTATTGAAGCAGGTATACAACTGGAGGAAAAAGGAATAAGCACCGAAGTGGTGAATATACATACCATCAAGCCACTTGATGAAGAAGCCGTTTTAACCACTTTGCGCAAAACTAAATCAGCAGTTACCGTGGAAGAACATAATATTATTGGCGGACTGGGCGATGCAATCGGGCAGGTGGCAGCCAAAAACTTTCCGGTTCCTATCGAGTACGTCGGAACGAAGGATACTTTTGGAGAAAGTGGAAAACCACTTGAATTGCTTAAAAAATACGGCCTTGATACTCCGGACATCATTTCGGCAGCAGAAAAAGTGCTGAAGCGTAAATAACGCCTTTAAAACCACCCGCGTTATGTCTTCTAATCACACTGATGATGTTGAGTTGCTGCATGAGTTCCGCGCCCCCCTCACAAAAGAAAAAGCTTTTACTGCTATCATAAAAAAATACCAGGAAAAACTTTACTGGCATATCCGGCGTATGGTTATTCACCATGAGGATGCCAATGACGTTTTACAAAATGTATTCATTAAGGTATGGAATGGACTTGGCAATTTCCGGGAAGATGCCCGGTTATATACCTGGCTGTACCGGATCGCCACCAATGAATCGCTTACCTACCTGGATCTTCAAAAAAAGAAATCCTCGCTATCTATTGACAATGAGGAAAATATAGCTAATCAGTTGGAATCCGAGAAAGATTTCGATGCCAACAAAATTGAATGGAAATTACAATTAGCTATCCGGCAACTTCCTGAAAAACAACGGATCGTGTTCAATTTAAGATACTATGATGAAATGCCTTATGAAGAAATGAGCCGGGTTTTAGACACTTCGGAAGGAGCTTTAAAAGCCAGTTATCATCATGCAGTAAAAAAGATTGAAGACTTTATCCTTAATCATTAAACCCTTCATCTGTAACTTAGTCTTAACATTTAATGAAACCTGATTCAGACATAGAAAAAGAGTTGAAGGAAATCAGCCAGATACTACCTGGAACGAATAAGGAGCATCCTTTTCAAGTGCCTGCCGGCTATTTTGAAAGCTTGCCGGAAACCATATTGAAGCTTGTAAAGCAAAGGGAAGAAGGTGCGGCTATTTCCCGCGACGAAGAAATAAGTCAAATATCACCGCTTATCGCCTCCTTAAAGGATAAATCCCCATTTAGCGTGCCAACGGGCTATTTCAACGACTTTAGTGCGCAGGTGCTGGAAAGGATTGTTGAGGCTAAAACAGAAGCCCCTGTATACCAAATGCACAGTTCGTTCACTCCAAAAAGAAAATGGATAAAATATGCTGTTGCAGCCGCTTTTTTTGGAGTTATAGCGCTTAGCATTCCCTTTTCCCGGAAAGCCAATACCAGTGCACCCGTTTTCGCTACTTTACCGATTGAACAGCAGTTGGTGGAAGACCATTTACCTGAAATTTCGGACAGTGATTTAACCGTTTACCTTTCCACCATACCGGATGATGCTGATTTACTTTTAGAACAAATTGATACCGATACAGAAACAGATGATATTGCTTTTCTAAATGTAGACGATGTTACACTTGGACGCCTCCTTAAAGGAATTCCAGATGATGCACTTATAAACTATACCAACGGCAATTTTGAGAAACAGCTATAACCCCTGGAAACCGGGTATTTTATTCATCGTATTTTAGAAATTTTTGCTTACCCACTTTACAAAAAATAAGTACTCCTCCATGAGAATAAAAATTTTACTTTTCGGAATAATCGTATTTGCTACGCTTATTGTAAAGGGACAGGGCGGTACTCCCAACCGCGGAAATGGAAGAGAAAAGATAAAAATGCTTGAAATCGGGTATCTCACCAGGCAACTCCAGCTCACCACTGAAGAAGCGGAAAAATTTTGGCCGCTCTTTAACAAATACCAGGGAGAAATAAGAGTTGTTGCTGCAAATGACAGCATTACCGATGACCTTGAACGGCAGCAAAAAATACTGGATATCCGCAAGAAATACCGGAAAGACTTTAGCAATGTGCTTGGTGAAGAGAGAGGGAAAAAAGTGTATGAGGCGGAGGATAAGTTCAAAATGATGGTACGAAGAGAGGTGCAGCAACGGGTGAAAGCCAGGCAGAACGGAACTCAACAGTCCGGGGACTACAAATGATTTTTTATTCACGGAATAATTACCTAATTTTATCTTGGTGTTTTTCATAGGTTAGCAACGGCTGGCTCTGTCTAGGGCTAGCCTTCTTTTTTTGTATTGTCGTCCCCGCCCATCGATCAACCGCCAGGGGTTTAACGCAGCGCCTGGCTTTAAATGGAGGGAGCCAGTTTATCTTCCAGGATTTTATTGATATTATCAACAAGATCCTCAGCCAGGTCATATGCACATTGCATGTCGGATTCACTATTCACAGGAGTATATAAGGCAATCTCACACTGTTGGTTAAGCAGTTGAAATTGCGAAATAATGATATCATCAAATCCCTTTGCTTTCAATTCATGGGCCATGTCCTTTTTATTGAAGTGCTGGTCGGCAATCTGCAGTTTTTCTTTCATGAATATCCATAATGCTTTATCTAATTCAGCATAAAAACCTTTGTCGTTTTGTTGTATAAGCATTAACCGCGCATTAAAAAAAGGATTCGATAAAAATGCCGGCTGAATGTTGACTCGCGCATTTTGAACGGTACCTTCTTTGCGGATATTTTTTTCATTGGCGGTCAATGCAGCACCGTTGCCGGATGATCGGATAAACCGGTATAAAAGGAAGCCAAATAATAGCAGCAGCGCCGCGGCAACTATCATTATCCATGTTCTGCCGGCTGATGGTTCGGCATAGCCGTAATCGTTTATATTGTCAAAAGCCACACTCGTTTTTTGCACAGCGGGTAACGTGTGAATAAAGATGGAGTCTGTTCTTTCAATTTGATATTGATTGCTTTCGGGATTGAAATAGGAAAATTCAAAAGGATCAATGGTAATCTTACCTGCGCGTTTGGGCATGATGGTATAGGTAAACGTTTTATACCCCCGCATTGGAACCACGCTTTTCAGAAAATCTTCTTTTACAGCAGGCGTGTAAGCTTCAATATCGTGAGGCCAATGAATAACCGGGGCATTAATCATTCCAAGATTACCTTCGCCCTTTATAATAACCTTAACCGTGGCCGCATCATTCAATGCAATTTCATTTCTATCGATGGTTGCTTCAATACTGAATTTTCCAACAGCGCCATCAAAAGAAACAGGCTTTGTGGCCTGCGGCAGTGCCCTTACATCCACTATTAACGGGTTACTCCTGATGTTTACATCCTCTTTTACAACGGCCTTGTTAGAAACATTATCCATTTCAAAAGAACGTAATAATTCAGGCAAATGCTCCCCTCTGTCTTTCAGCGCCTCTTCCGCTTTCAGGAAGGTAACCGAGTTCTCCACTTCCGCACAATCCAGTTCAAGCGCTCCTGACTGGAGGGGAAAAAGCTGGGACTTCCGTATAAGATAAACGTTAAAATCCTTGCCATTAAGCGTCTCCACGGTGGATAGCGCGGCTAATGGATCAGTCATGTCGTATACGCTAAAACCATTAAAAGAAGGCCTTCTTGAAATTTTCGACTCGGAGCGCAACCGGGTATATAACTTATAGGTTGCCACAACTGGTTCGCCCTCAAAACAGCTTTTTTTGCTTACATCCACTTTTATAAAAAGATTTTCCCGGATCTTACTATGAATGTCTTCTCCTTCCCGGATCATGTAGTCGCTATACTGGTCCGGGGGGGAAATATGGTTAGCGTGCTGACTTTGAAAACGATATTGGCTGGCGCCGGCCTTTGTTTGCCTGACTTTAAATGTGATGGAATTAAAAGCAACGCGCCTGTTATTGATTTTAGCCGAAGCACCCGAAAGCAAATAGTTGCCGGCGGCCTCCGGTTGCAGGGTGTATATAAATGAAACGTAGTGGGTAACTATTCCATTAACAGCCGAAGAACCCGCCACATGCATGGGGCCGGCAACCACCCTGCAGCCTTTGAAGTAGGGAGGAATAAACTGCTGCACCTCATCCGCATTCTCAATATTGAACTGGACTTTTATGAGTTCATCCTGCAGTATCACATTCTTATCAGCCGATGCAATAGCTTTTACCTGTGCGTAACTTTTTTGAAACCACAACTGAAAAAGAAATAGCAGGAATGCAAGTTGAAGTAAATATTTTCCGATACGATTCATTTTTTATTTTCACCTCCTTTCCGCCCAATGTCACCCTGACAAATGTAGCATTTGACGCCAAGAGCCCGAAATAAAAATGCGGTTAAAGTTGCGTTAAATGATATGCGTTACAGGTATGCAGATGGAGTTATTCCGACTACCCGTCAACATCATTCCGGGCAAATCACAGGTATGATACCTCAGGGCCAGCCCTAAGCCCCGGTTCCGTAGCGGCTAAGGGGCGACTCAGCTCTTTGCTGCATTTCGGCTGCAAAAGGCGGTGTCACGAATAAAAAAAGACATTTTTTGAAAAGTGGTTCGTTCGCCTGCAATCACGCTTACCAACCAATGTTTTTAGTATCTTGTTCCATTATTATTCAAATCACAATCATTGCCCTTATGCTGCTCTTAGGTATTGACGTAGGCACTTCATCCATAAAAGTATCCGTAATAAATGCTTCAGATACGCTTGTAATAGCATCAACGCAATATCCCGACACAGAAGCCGATATTATTTCATTACATCCCGGCTGGGCAGAACAACATCCCAGCAGTTGGTGGCAATATACCATGCAGGCTATACAAAAGCTAAATGCAACAGGAAAATACGATCCTAAAAATATTACAGCGATAGGCATTGCTTACCAGATGCACGGGCTGGTAATCGTTGACAAAAATAAAAAGGTGTTGCGTCCATCCATTATATGGTGCGATAGCCGCGCCGTAGAAACCGGCAATAAAGCGTTTGACGCCATGGGTGCAGCCTACTGCCAGCAATATCTATTGAATTCGCCAGGCAATTTTACAGCCTCCAAATTAGCGTGGGTAAAGCAGCACGAGCCTGATATTTTTGAAAAAGTAGATAAAATGATGCTGCCGGGCGATTTCATTGCGATGCAATTAACCGGTGAAATAACCACGTCGCCCTCGGCATTATCGGAAGGCATTTTATGGGACTTCCAGTGCGATAGGGTAGCAGATAAGGTGATGCATTATTACGGCTTTCCCGATACCGTAATTCCGCCTATACAGCCGGCATTTTCTGTTCATGGAGCCATTACCAAAGATATTGCTGAAAAATTAGGGTTACCCGCCGGTATACCCGTTGCGTACAAAGCCGGCGATCAACCCAACAATGCCTTATCATTAAACGTAATGAAACCCGGAGAAATAGCAGCTACAGCAGGTACTTCGGGAGTAATTTACGCAGTAAGCGACCAATTGACCGGCGATCCGCAATCGAGAGTAAATAGTTTTGCACATGTGAACTACGGGGACAAACAAAAAAGCATTGGAGTGCTATTGTGTATCAATGGCACGGGCATTATGAACAGATGGGTAAAGGATACAGCCGGGACTAACTTGTCGTACGCACAAATTAATGAGGAAGCCGCTAAAGTTTCCCTGGGTAGCGATGGACTACAGGTACTGCCTTTTGGAAATGGCGCAGAAAGAATGCTGGGAAATAAAATGATGGGGGCACAAATCAGCAACCTGCAACTCACCACTCATCAACCGAAACACCTGTTTCGTGCCGCCCAGGAAGGTATTGCCTGCGCTTTTCGCTATGGGCTGGATATATTGAAGGAAAATGGCATCAACCCGTCTGTTATCCGTGCCGGAAAAGCCAATATGTTTTTAAGCGGGTTATTTACCGACCTTTTTGTGAATTTTACAGGGGTGCCTGTAGAATTATACGAAAACGACGGGGCAGTTGGAGCGGCAATAGGCGCTGGAATTGGAGCGGGTATTTATGCAACGCCGGAGGAAGCATTTTGTAATTATAAGCCCGTTGCACTGTCTGAACCGCGCAACAATATTAATGAGTATAGCAGTATATATGAAAGGTGGAAGGAGTTACTGGAAAATTCTTTGTCGTAGCATGCCGTTGAATTATCGTTTAGGTGTTCCCGTAATTGCATATCTACTTTCCCTTTCACCTGTTTTTATTCATGGGCAGGCGATACAAGGAACGGTATATGATATCACTCAAAAAATTGCGCTGCCAGGAGTGAGTGTAATTACCGCTTCGGGAAACGGCACCCAAACCGATTCCCTGGGATTTTACAGTATCAGGATCAGTGAACAAGACACTTTATGGTTTTCCTACCTTGGAAAAGCAACGCCGAAATATCCCGTTAACAGCATTCAAAATCCTGCTGCATTCGACATCTCCATACAAATATCGGCTATTGAACTACCTGGTGTTACCATTAGAAAGCCCAGCTATCGTTTTGATTCCATACAAAACCGGAGAGAATACGAGGAAGCATTTAACTACCGTAAGCCCGGCCTGCGGAGTTCATCATTGTCGCCGGGAAGTATGGGCGCGGGGGTAGGTCTCGACCTGGATGAACTGATTAATGTATTTCGCTTCCGGCGAAATGCCAATATGAAGTTTTTGCAGGGCTGGCTGATCAAGGAAGAGCAGGAAAAGTATATTGATTACCGCTATAGTAAATTGTTTGTGCGAAAGCTCACCAAACTGGAAAGCCCCAACCTTGATGTTTTTATGAAACGATACCGGCCGCCCTACGAATATGTGGTAATGCTCAGCGATGCAGAGTTAGGACTATATATTTTAGAATGTTTTAAGGAATTCATGAACCCTACCCGAAAACAGGTTCATTAAAATTTTTTTTTAGTCATATCGTTTTGTGAAGACATTGCATCCATACCTATAAAAACGCCTTCTGCTTTTATTTGAACCGGCCAATGCTTTAAATGGTAGCCCTCCCCGCTTATGTTATAGCCGGTTTGTATATTGAATGTATAACCATGCAACGGACACACCACATGGCCTGTGGTGTTGATGCAGCCTTCAGCCAAAATTCCACCGGCATGCGGGCAGGTAAACGAAAAAGCAAAAAATGCCTCCTTATTTTTGCCTATACATATTTTTTTTTCTTCGATTTTAGTTACAGCTATACCATTTGTGCCAAAATCCATTTCATCAATGTGTTCGGCGATCTTGATCCAAT
>CAYMKT010000016.1:0-2923 GCA_964391065.1 uncultured Terrimonas sp.
ATACCATTTGTGCCAAAATCCATTTCATCAATGTGTTCGGCGATCTTGATCCAATGATACTTTTTTTCAGGTTGCTGCATAGCGTTGATCCATTATTAAGCCGGCAGATGAAACTACCTCATCCATTGCCGCAGTGGGTAATATTTTCCATAATCAATACAACAGATCGGTTTTATAAGGATACCGGACGCGGTACAACTCGCGTATTTTGCCGGAAAGCACCGTTCTCAATTCTTCAATATTTTGCTTTTCCGTGGCCGATATAAAAATGCAGTTACCCTGGGTTTCATTTGTCCATCGCTGCTTTAATTCCTCCAGTAATTGTTCCTTCATACCTTCCTCCAGCCATTCGTCGAAAGTGTTCTTTATATAAAGGTCCATTTTATTAAAAATGGTAATTACAGGTTTATCGTAGCAGTTCAGTTCCTGGAGCGTTTTATTTACTACCGCCATTTGGTCTTCATATTGTGGATGGGCAATATCTACCACGTGCAATAAAATATCGCTTTCTTTAACCTCATCAAGGGTGCTTTTAAAGCTTTCTACCAGGTGATGGGGAAGCTTTCGGATAAAACCAACCGTATCGCTCAGCAGGAACGGAGTATTCCCAAAAACCACTTTGCGGGTAGTGGTATCAAGCGTAGCGAATAACCGGTTCTCGGCAAAAACCTCGCTCTTGCTCAACACATTCATAATAGTAGATTTTCCAACATTGGTATACCCTACTAAGGCAACGCGGATAAATTCGCCCCGGTCTTTTCTTTGGGTATGAGCCTGCTTGTCTATCTCAACAAGCCTTTTACGTAAAAGCGATATCTTATCCCTAACAATACGCCGGTCTGTTTCGATTTCCGTTTCTCCCGGACCCCTGGTTCCTATACCCCCGCCCAGTCGCTCCAGGTGCTTCCACATCCCGCGCAACCTCGGAAGCAGGTATTGGTACTGCGCCAGCTCAACCTGGGCTTTAGCCTGCGCAGTTTTAGCCCGGTTAGCAAAAATATCCAGTATCAGGTCGCTGCGGTCTATTGTTTTTATACCTAATACATCTTCGATATTCGATATCTGGGATCCTGTTAGTTCGTCGTCAAAAATCGCCAGATCTATATCTCCACTCCCTGTTATATAGTCTCTTATTTCCTCTAGTTTCCCCTTACCAATAAAGGTTTTACTATCGGGTTTTGGAAGTTTTTGAATGAATCGTTTTACCGCTATTGCGCCTGCGGTTTCCGCAAGAAAAGCAAGTTCTTCGAGGTATTCTTTTAATTGATGTTCGCTTTGCTGCTTATGAACCAGTCCCACCAACAGCGCCTTTTCTTCCTTGGCAATTTTGTTCTTTTTATCTATCAAGCCTTATATTTTTGAAATTCAAAGGTAAAGTATGCCTAATAAAAAAACGGATGCCACTAAGAACATCCGCCTTTTCCGGCAAAAATATTACTAACGCTTACAATCCACTAATGCATAACCCAATAACATAGGGCTTCACATCGGGACCAAAACCTTCCTTGATAAATTCATTAAACTGGTAAGAACCAAAAACAGAAAATACGCTATATCCCACCCTTAGCGTTCCCGCAAGACGAGTAGTATTAAAATTCCGTTTGTCTTTTATCTTTTCGGTATATCCACCGTATCCTTCCGAGTCCCGCTCTATCTTGGCTTTGGTGTGAGCATCTATCATGGTTCCCACTTTAATTCCTAAGGCCACTTTAAATGCTTTATTATAATTCACGGGGTTACTGGCAAAGCGAAGTTCAATAGGTGCTTCCAAATAGCCAGTGGCGATCTTAAATTTTTTATATAAGTTTATCGTGTCGCGGGTAAAACTTAGCGGATACCGGTTAAGTTCAATCGTTGTTTCTTTGAAATACATATTATCGGTACCCACCCCGGCGCCTATTGCCGCACTAAACCTGGGATCAGATCCAAATGGAAAATCAAACAGGAAATACATATTAAACGTTCTGTTAAAACCACCGTTTCGGATCGAATCAGGTGTACCACCCCATCCGTTATAACCAAATTGAATCATAAAATGATCAGCCGCCCGTCCGGTAAGTTTAACATTACTCCAATCTTTCTTCTTGGAAGTGGTCTCAATTTCTGTTTGTGCCACTAAAAAATTAACCCATACTATCGAAGAAAGAACCAGTAAGAAACGCTTCATAAATTTAATTGAGTGGCAAATGTATTTCGCAACAGGTTAATAAAAGGTTAAAGAGGGCGACTATAAAGCGGTCATTATTTCAAATTCAAAACAACCATGTATTGGGCTGAAAATGTACAGGACTCGTTTTTGGTTGAATTAGTGTGGACCCTGCTGGGCTCGAACCAGCGACCCTCTGATTATGAGTCAGATGCTCTAACCGGCTGAGCTAAGGGTCCATTCTTCCGGGGAAGAAATATTATTCTACGATATCGAAAGAACTTTTGCAATCTATATTAAGCGTTCATAAAGCATTCATGCCCGGATAAAACAACGCCTTCAACTTCAAAAACCCAGTGAAATGAGCACGCTTTCATTTATTGGTGGGCAAAGGTAGAAAAAAACATCATTCCGAATAATTTTTCTTCAATCGACCAAAGTAAAACTTAACTTTTACTACCGGCCGGATAGATTTTTAATTTCAACCGGCCGGACGAAATCTAAAAAAGTCCATTTTGGGTGAAGGCACACAGAAAGGATAATTCTCAATGTATTTAAAACCATCTGCCATCACGATGCCCTTACGGAGGATTATCATCATCTCGCGGTGCAAAAACTAATGCGCTGCTCCTAACAAGCAATCATTCCGGCATCAATTTGATCATTCCAGCGAATTTTTGCGGCAGTTTATACCCAAAAACACCGTCATAAATTCCGATTTGCGACATTATGGCATTAATATTGGGGCATTTCATCGGTTTTTACCATTAATCATGG
>CAYMKT010000016.1:3023-24642 GCA_964391065.1 uncultured Terrimonas sp.
CGACATTATGGCATTAATATTGGGGCATTTCATCGGTTTTTACCATTAATCATGGCATAGTTTTGGCTTAAAACTATGACAATTCATTTTGGGAGACTACATTTGTCTCACTCCATCCAATACCCTCTGACAAAAACTTCACAATTCGTTAGGAATTCATTACCCCCTGTGAATCAACCAATTATTTTGTACCCTCCTTTTTTGGAATCATTCTTGCAAAACAGGAGCAAACCAAAGAATTGAGTTATGATAAACACGTTATTAAGAAGTTTTGGTTGTTTCGTCCTTGTTTCCTCGTTTTCTTTTACTGTAAAAGGCAACGGATTTCAGGACAATTTAGACTCCAGGCAAATCGACACCAGTTTAGTGACTACTGAAATAGTGGTAGCCGCAGTTGCCAGTTCCCCGTCAGGCGCTTCTGCTGAGACCATTATAGCAGAAGAAACAAAGGCAGAGTTGGCGGTTTCGGTAACCGAAAATGCTATACCGGCTAAGTGGGCTAAGCAAAATGTTTACCAGCAGTTGCACCCCATGTCGGTTTCGTTTGTGCGGGCTTATCAAAAAAATAATGAGACCCGGCTCGAAAAAATTGTAACAAAATTTTCCCGGCAGCTCACTCTTATTGATAAGATATTGGTGAGCTATAATCTTCCTACCGATTTGAAATATCTTGCTCTTATCGAATCGGAATTATCCAATTCGGCACATTCGCCCAAAGGAGCGGTGGGGCCCTGGCAATTTATGGCCCCAACAGGAAGAACAATGGGATTGACAATCAATCGATACAAGGATGAAAGGCGCGATCTTACCAAAAGTACGCATGCCGCCGCGCGGTATCTCAAAGTTTTGTACGCACAGTTTAACGACTGGCTGCTGGTAATAGCAGCTTACAATGGCGGCGCCTCAAGGGTTGACGCTGCTATCCGGAAAAGTAACAGCCGTGATTTTTGGAAACTTCAATATTACCTGCCGGCTGAATCCAGGGCTCATGTTAAAAAGTTCGTTGCTGCGAAATTTATTCTGCAGGAAGCATATGATGTTCCTTTGCTAAATATGGAAAGGTTAACTGCTGAGAATTTGAATAGCTCAACTGTATTACGCATCAGCGGAAAATACCAGGCTGAAGTAATCGCCAAAAAACTGGATATGGAGCTAGCGGAATTCAACCGGTATAACCCTGATTTTGATAAAGAAGTAGTGATGAACGGCTACGATATGAGGCTTCCGAAAGACAAAATGGATCAATTCAATGCAAAACGGGAAAAGATATTAAACGAATCCATTGACGTAATGCTGAATGGTAACAACAGTATGGTTGGCAGCAATACGAATAGTTATCCCGAAGCGATAAGCCTCCCTAAAGCAAAAGCTATTATTACATCAACCGACAGCAGGGATGTAAAAAGAAAATAAACAGGCTGATTTAAAAGAAATAAAAGGTGCTGGATTAATCATTCAGCACTTTTTTTATTGCGGCAGCTTTCAATAAACACTCCTCGTATTCGTCTTCGGCCTTGCTGTAGTATGTTATGGCGGAGCCCGTATGAAAGGAAAGATAGCTTTTTGAAGCATTGTATAAGATGCTCCTGATCACCACATTAAAATCCATGTCTTTTTGAGGGGTAATATACCCTACGGCGCCTGAAAATAACCCTCGCCGTGACTGTTCGTATTGATCAATTAATTGCATGACCCTTTTTTTAGGTGCGCCGGTCATACTCCCCATAGGAAAGGTAGCTTTTAAAAGATCCACAACCTGTATATCTTTCTCCAATTCCCCACTTACGGTTGATATCATGTGATGCACCTGGGGAAAGGAATAAACACCAAATAATTCATCCACTTTTACGCTGCCCGGCTTACAAACCTTGGCCAAATCATTCCTTACCAAATCTACGATCATGATATTTTCGGAACGTTCTTTCGCGCTTTGCTGTAGCCTTTCCTTGTTCAGCGCATCTTGCCGGGGGTGATTATTGTTTCGCCGCGTTGTGCCCTTAATGGGCTGGGACAATACCCTGTTTCCGGTTTTCCGCAGGTAGCGTTCAGGGCTGGCGCAAACCAGGTATTTGTCTTCTAATTTATAATAACAGGAAAAGGGATTGGGCGATTCTTTACTCAATGACTTGTATAGTTGCAAGGGGTCAACCCGGGCATTGTCGTTATAAAATTCCTGGCAAAAATTAATCTCGTAACAATCGCCCCGCAAGATGTGTTCCTGCAAAAGATGGATTGTTGCTATATAAGCTTCTTTGCTAAACCGGCTTGTAATTTCAATCCGTTCAGATCGTTGCGCAACAGAAGGCGTGGTGTGAAAAACAGCGCTGGCAATGGCTTCGTGGCGCTGATCCTTAACGCCCACGAGCAATTCGTGCTGGCGGAGTATCAATATCACTTCCGGAACGAAAAAGGAGAGATCATCAAATTGTACCGAATCCGCATTCCCGGATTCCAGTTGCTCTATTTCGTTTTTAAGATCGTATGCCAAATGACCGAAACACCAATCCCGGGTTTCATCTGTAAATGCGCGGAGTTGTTCAAACGCGGTACCATAGCCGGTTTTAAGAAAACGTTCCGCATTTACCGCCAGCACGCATTCAAAATTATTACCGGCAAAATGATACTGGTGATCATCTAAAAAACAGCAGATGCTGAACTGATTAGCCCAGTCCAGCATCTGCTCCTTGATTTGCAAAAAATTATGAACAGGAAAGGAACAAAAAGTTCTTTTCACCATATTCGATTAAAAGTCATCGTCATCATCATCAAAGCCGCCGCCATCGTCAAACAAACCCATATCCTTAAACTCATCATCAATGCCCAAATCATCGTCGTCTTTACCCTTTTTTGCACCTCCGCCTGTTTTCTTTGATTTCGACTTTGGTATATCAAACTCATCGAAGTCCGGATCCCAATTGTCTTCTTCGTCTACTTTTTCCCAATCATCCTTCACGTCATCATCGGCATCGTCATCATCGTCCTCATCCTTTGAGGATCTGGATGCAGACGCGCCGGTCTTTTTTACAGGCTTTTCATCAAATTCCGGGTCATCATCATCGTCGTCGTCATCCTGTTTTTTAGATTTGGACGGAGTTTTTAAGGGCTTCACCTTCTCATTGTTTTCAGGGGTTCCCTTACCAGCAGTTTTTTTATCTCTTTCAACTTTTGCCATAGATTGACTAGATTAACAACGTAAAATTTCTACGAGATTTTGACATAGCCAAATAATTTCAAAAATAATTTTTATTGTAATACAATGCAAGAATTATTAAACTATCGGGATAATCTGATCCCGCCCGGGTCCATTGGAAATATATTTTATTGCTACGCCTAAATAATCGTTAATGTGGTCCACGTATCGTTTCATTTCTTCCGGGGCAGCATCATAACTGTGCAAAGACGTAATATCGGTTTTCCATCCTTTAAACGAAGTATATTCAGGTTCAATAACCACTTTCGACATTTGGTACGGCACCTGTTTCTGGCTTTTGCCACCGATATTGTATGCTTCGCATAATTTTAGCTCGGCAAACGCATCCAGTACATCCGCTTTTGTCATCACCAGTTGAGTAACGCCGTTTATCATACACGCGAATTTCAGGGCTACCAGGTCAATCCATCCGCAGCGGCGCGACCGGCCGGTGGTAGCGCCAAACTCATTCCCTATTGTGCGGAGTTCTTCGCCTGTCTGGTCGTGCAACTCCGTAGGAAATGGTCCACTGCCCACTCTCGTACAGTAAGCTTTAGTAACGCCAATCACTTCCTTAATTTTTTGCGGAGCTATTCCAAGCCCGGTACATACGCCCGCGGAAATGGTATTGGAAGAAGTTACAAATGGGAATGTGCCAAAATCTACATCCAGCATACTGCCCTGGGCGCCCTCGGCAAGTACCGTTTTCCCTTCATTAATCTTTTCATTAATAAAATACTCCCCGTTTACGATTTTGAACTGCCGCATAAATTCAATCCCTTCAAAAAACTCGTCTTCCCAGGCGGAAATATCTTCATTAAACTGCATACTATCCAGCAATTTCTGGTGCTTGAGCCGAAGCCTGATGTATTGGCTGGTAAAATTCTTGTCGAGAATATCGCCCACCCGCAGGGCATTTCTGCCTGTTTTGTCCATATAAGCCGGACCAATTCCTTTAAGTGTGGAACCTATCTTGTCATTCCCCTTCAATGCTTCAGACGCTTTATCAAGCGCCCTGTGTGTAGGCAAAATAAGATTAGTTCTTTCGGCGATGTACAGGTTTTTGGAATAGTTAACTCCAAAGGAGGCCACTTTCTCGCATTCCTTTTTTAGCGTAACCGCATCGAGCACCACTCCATTACCAATCAGGTTAAGGGCGCTTTCATGAAAAATACCAGATGGTATCTGGTGGAGTACAATCTTTTTATCATTCACATATAAGGTATGACCTGCATTGGGGCCACCCTGAAAACGTGCAATAATATCATAAGCCGGGGCAAAAAAATCAACAATTTTACCCTTCCCCTCATCGCCCCATTGGAGTCCTAATAATACATCAACCATTGAACACAGTTTGGTAGTGGCGCAAAAATATAAGAATGCAGGCAATAAGGGAAATAAAAAATATGGCAAACCTGGGAGTGCCGGAATGCAGAAATCTAAGATGAACGAAAGGCAAACAGTAGCCGGATGGCGGTCAACAATTTACCAGTCATCAAAAATAGGCCCTTATCTTTGAACGAAACTTTTTCGCGCTAATGACTCCCACACAAATCTCCTATTTCGCATTTGGCATTTTATTGATATTGGCGCTCATTTTTGACCTGGGGTTACTGAGTAAAAAAAACACAGCCATTACCATGAAAAAAGCCTTACACCAAACGCTTTTTTGGGTAACGCTTTCTATTATTTTTTGCATGTTTCTTTTTTTTGAGGAGGGACCTGTTGTAGCCACAAAATATTTTACCGCTTATTTAATGGAATGGTCGCTCAGCATAGATAATATTTTTGTGTTCATATTGATATTTGGTTTTTTTAAGGTTGCTGAAGCCGATACCGCCCGGGTGTTACTAATCGGGATTCTTCTTGCCATTGTTTTCAGAATTGGTTTTATTGCCATCGGCATTGAACTCATTGAACGCTTTCACTGGATATTGTATTTCTTTGGCGCCTTCCTGATATATACGGGATACAATTTATTTTTTAATAAGGAAGAGGAGGAATTTAACCCAGGCGAATCAAAAATGTATAAGTTCATTCAGAAATATCTCCGGTTTTCCGACCTCGAGCCCAAAGGCAGGTTTACCATTAATCATCATGGCAAGGTATATTTTACCAGGTTATCGGTAGTAGTGCTGATGCTGGCGGCCATAGATATCGTTTTTGCACTGGATTCCATACCCACAGTTGTTTCACTGGTGCGCGAAAAAGCCAATATACCTTTTTCGGAAAAGGATATACTGGTGATATACTCCTCCAATATTTTCGCTGTATTGGGGTTGCGTTCTTTGTTTTTTTTATTAAAGGGTGCAGTGAACAAATTCGATTTTTTGCAGCAGGGTATTGCGGTAGTGCTGATTTTTATTGGGGTTAAAATGCTCATTGAGTTTTTTGATATCCGTATCTCCATTTACATATCCCTTATTGTAATTGTAATTTGCCTGGCTGTATCCATCTGGTATTCTGCTTACCACGATAAAAAGAAAACGGTGCATGACAAAGACCAGGACAAGTAAGCAAAATGGCTTTTCGGCAACTAACGAAGTATTATTATGGCAGGGTATACTATTGAAAGCATTTCCGTAATCATTCGTGCGCAAAGCATCTGCAACAGCCACGATGCGGTTGTTGACACCCTTTTTACAGATAGCCGAAGGCTGACCAATGTTTCATCTTCGCTATTTTTTGCTTTAACAGGTGCAAGGCGCAGCGGCCAGCAATTTATTCCGGAACTGTATCAGCGGGGTGTAAAAAATTTCGTGGTGAATCGCGGCTTTGAAACGGAAGGTTACCCGGAGGGAAACTTTCTTATTGTTGATGATACGCTTATTGCGTTACAGCAACTTGCTTCCTTTCACCGCTCCGCATTTAACATTCCTGTTATTGGCATAACCGGCAGCAATGGCAAAACCATCGTAAAAGAATGGCTGAACCTATTGCTTGAAAAGGAGAACCACATTGTAAGGAGTCCGAAAAGTTACAACTCTCAAATTGGCGTTCCGCTGAGTGTTTGGCAAATGGATGAAACACATACACTCTGTATTTTTGAAGCCGGTATTTCGCAGCCCGGAGAAATGAACGCCCTGCAAAAAATTATCCGGCCTACAATAGGTGTATTAACTCATATTGGAGATGCACACGATGAAAATTTTACGGGGCTTCCCCAAAAAATAAGGGAGAAGCTTGTTTTGTTTCGCTCAGCGGAATGGATCGTTTGCAACGGAGACAATACACTAATAAAGGAAGCCGTTGAGGAGCTTAATATTTCAACGGTCAGTTGGGGAAAGCATGAAAACTGCCAGGTTCGGGTAAAGTCGCGCCATACCTACCACAATGGCACGCTCATTGAACTGCAAGCCAACCAACAACTGCATTTCCCCCGCGCTTTGGATAAAAGTCTGTACCACCCTTTTACCGTCCGGATTCCCTTTATTGACAACGCTTCTGTAGAAAATGCTATTACCTGTTGCGTCGTATTAATGTGCCTTGGATACACCAGTGATACAATCAGTGAAAGGATTGCATTGCTGAAATCGGTAAGCATGCGGCTTGAGATGAAGAAAGGCATCAATAACTGCTCCATCATCAACGATAGTTATATTGCAGATTTAAGCTCTTTGCGGATCGCACTCGATTTTCTATTACAGCAAAAACAACACAATAAACGCACCGTCATACTTTCCGACTTCCTTGAAACGGGTATAGCGCCGGAAAACTTATATCCCGGGATAGCCCTTACCCTGGAAACAAAATCCGTAAACCGGTTTATCGGAATTGGAACCCAAATAAGCAGGTATAAAGCGTTTTTTGAAGCGGTTTGCAACGATTGTTCATTTTATAATTCAACAGCGGATTTTATCGCGAATTTTCATAGTACAGCGTTTCGCGATGAGGCTGTATTAATAAAAGGCGCACGGGTGTTTGCGCTTGAAAGGATAAGCCGGATGCTCGAGCAAAAGGCGCACCAAACGGTATTGGAAATTAACCTTACTGCGATTGTTCATAACCTTAAAAAATACCAGGAGTTATTGCAACCGGCCACCAAGATTATGGCCATGGTAAAAGCCTTTTCCTATGGCAGCGGCAGCTATGAAATAGCCAATGTTTTGCAGTTTCAAAAAATAGACTACTTAGCCGTTGCCTATACAGATGAAGGCGCAGAATTACGCAAGGCAGGTATAACGCTCCCTATTATGGTAATGAACCCGGAAGAGAGCGGATTTTCGATGCTGACTGAAAATTATTTGGAACCCGAAATTTTTTCTTTCCCGCTTTTAACAAAATTTCAAAATTATTTACAGGAACAGGGATTGCGGCAATACCCTGTGCATTTAAAAATTGATACCGGTATGCACCGGCTGGGATTTGAACCCAAAGATATACCCGCACTTTGCAATGCACTGCATAACAATTCCTTGTTAACTGTTCAATCTGTTTTCAGCCATTTAGCGGGCAGCGAAGATCCGCAACTTGATGATTTTACAAATCAACAGGCAGAAATTTATGAAAAGCTGTGCCGGCAATTGAAGCAGGCATTGAATTATACTTTTATAAGGCATATCGCTAATTCAGCGGCCGTGTTACGACACCAATCGTTGCATTTTGATATGGTGCGTTTGGGCATTGGCTTATATGGCATAGATGGTAGTTCTACCAACAGGCTCGGACTAAAGGAGGCGGCTGTACTAAAAACAACCATCGCACAAATCAAAACAATAAAAGCAAAAGATACCGTTGGCTACGGGCGTGAAGGGATAATAACCAAAGACAGTACTATTGCCACCATACGCATTGGCTATGCAGATGGCTACAGCCGCAGATTTAGCCAGGGTATCGGACATGTGTTGATCAACGGGTATGAAGCGCCTGTTGTGGGAAATATTGCGATGGACATGACCATGATCGACATTACTGGAATTTCCAACGTACAGGAGGGTGATGAAGTAATTGTTTTGGGAAAAGGTATCTCCCTCACTCAGCTTGCCGGGTGGGCCCGTACGATTCCTTATGAAATCATGACTGGCATTTCCCAAAGGGTGCAACGAGTGTATGTTGAAGAATAAATGGCAATTGGCCTCACCTTTTATACCCCGGCCCAACCTTTACCCCACTAAGCGCCGTATATCCAGCAGGTAAGTATCCGATGTTTAAATAGTGTTATAATCGTTTAAAAGCAGGTTGATGTGCATGGTATAAAGCAATAATGTTTTTATCTTACTGGTATCAATCAAGTGCACTTCCTTAAAGCGGCTTGGCTGAGGAAACAATCAGAAATCAACGCGGTAATTGAAGAATAACCCTGCAGATATTGACCTCATAAACGGATGTATTCGTAACGACCGTAAAGCACAGGAGCGCTTATACAAACAGTTCTATGTGTCGATGATGACTATTTGCTTGCGGTATACCCGGAATGAAGATGATGCGCTGGAGGTGTTGCACAACGGGTTTTTGAAGGTGTTTAAGCATATCGATAAATTTGACCGCCTGAAAGCGGGTTTATACACATGGATAAGAAGTATTATGGTGCATAGCGCCATAGATTTTATACGACAGAACACCAAACATAACATGCAACTCGAAATTGGCCAGGCTACAGAACCCTATGTTGATAGTGAAGCGGTTGACAAATTAAATGCACAGGAGTTACTTCATTTGGTAAGAAAATTACCCCCTGCCACCCAAACCGTTTTTAATTTATACCTGATAGAAGGTTTTACACATAGAGAAATAGGAACGATGATGGGCATCAGCGAAGGAACCAGCAAATGGCACCTTAGCCAGGCCAGGCGGTTAATGCAAAAATTTTTAACAACACTCGATGTAGTGTAATGAACCGAAAACGATCATACGAAGAATTAATTGCAAAAAAAATGCAGCATTTGCCTTTGCCTGACAGGGATGTATCGTGGCAGCAAATGAAAGCCAAACTGGACCTTGAAATGCCCCTGGCAGAAAACCGAACACTGGATGGGAATAGCAGATGGTCGTTAATGGGCAGCTTATTGATTATACTGCTTGCCGGAATATGGGGACTGAAATATACAACAACAAATAGAACAAGCAGGAACTCAACCATCATACAGGCAAACGATAATCCTGAAACAAGAACAGTGACTGCAACAAATACCGGCGATAAAATAACCTATCGTATAGATGTACATCATGAGCGTACTACAGGACAAAAGATAAACAGCAACGATGTACCCGCCAATTATTCAGAGCAAAATATCAACCTACGCTCAATGAGTAACGAAAAGGAATATGGCAAATCGCGGACTGAACAACCCATTAACTTGACTCGGAGCAACAGCGCATACCCCTGGGATAAAAGCAAAGGAAAAAGGAATATAGAAAAGAAAATGAATCAACTGCTGACAAAGCAACATAAGGCAACTTACTTTACTGCTGAAACGGATATGAAAAACCCGGAAAAAACAGGAGCGAACCTGCTGATTTCAGCCTATCCCATTACTACTACTGTATCAACAACTGTGTCCGGCAGTAATTTGTCTCACCACGAGCAAAACCTGCCTGGTATAAACAAGACAGGGTTTGAGCGCCCGGCTTTAAACACTATTGAGATAGAAAATCTTGATTACAGTGCAAGAAAAAAAATCCTTTTTACTGCACATTCAACCCATTTAACCCTTCCTGCTTATGTTTCGGCTTTACCTGATGTAAACACCCAACGAAAATCGGCTTTGAGGGAAATAAAACGTAAAGAGAGAAAGGAAGAAAGGGAGTTATCAAGATCATATAAAAATTATCAGTCTTTTTGGGGTGAATCCACGGATCGTTGGTTTGCAACAGGCGTAGCTCCCTATCAGAATGTTGGGATCGCCTCTCAGGAACCTTATCATTACAACTCAGCAGCGGGAGAAAGCATAATCAGCGACTATATTCCAGCTCCTTACCTGCAATTTCATTTCACCAACAGGGTATATCTTTTAGGAGAATTCCAGTTCAATGCACCCCAGGCAACTCCATCGCTACTGCTCTCTCAAAAAACAATCACTATTCCTATGAATGGTACAGGGTTTACCGAAAACACTTACCTGCGCAAACTTTATTATTTTAATTTGCCCGTGAGTTTTTATTACAGCCCGGTTAGAAACTTTTATGTGGGAAGCGGACTACAATTTTCGTCATTCAACAGCGGGCTCGCTAATATAGAGTTAACCACTTCAAATAGCAATACTGTCCTGAACTCGACAACCATTAAGATAAAAGATGACTCTTTATCAGCGAACATTAAGTCTTCCGAATGGCGTTATTTGTTTGACGCCAATTATTACTACGACCGCTTCATGTTTGGCTTTCGCTATAACCAGGCCTTAAATAATTTCATTGACCTCAACGTTAATAACAACTTACCGCCTACACAGGCACGCAACCAGGCCTTCCAGTTTTATATCCGGTATAATTTAGTGGTGGGCAGCAGAAAAAACTGATGGTGTTTTATTATCATGGCGCATCGGCTCTATATTCCATTGGGAACACATCACTATAGCGGCCTCTCAACGTGATTTGGGGTTCTCAAAAGAAACTTAAAAGTTAGCCCGCTTTTTCCCGGGCGGGCATTCTCACGGTTCGGAGCATGCTAAGACGTCTCTATATATTTACGCTGTCAGGTGTGCTTCACATTTGGATGTGGCGTAAAACATCATCACGACTTACCAGTAAGTCTTTTTATCAAATCCGTTTCAGCCTTTCTATACGGCGTTCCATCCTTTCTGAATATATCGTGAAACCAAACATCCGGCTCGCCGGTATATGTTTTTTTCCAGCTATCCCATGGATAAATGGTTTGAGATTTTCCGTCAACCAAACCCCAATTGTATGCGCCTACATTATATTTTTTAGCAACCGGCAATGAGCCCTCAAAAGTGCTGTTGTTACCGCGCGCCATATATTCCGTGCAAAGCAGGGGCCGGCCATATTGCTGAAGGTCTACGATATCTTTTTCGAACGATGCGGCGTTGTCGTAGTTGTGAAAAGAGATAACATCCGATTCTTCTATCATGGCCTTCTCAATAGGTTTTAATGAATCCGGGGAAGACCATTCCCCGCTCCAAAGCCCTGCGGTAAGCGGCTGTTGCACTCCCACCGATCTCGCCCATTCAAAAGCCTGTTTCATCAGCATCATTACGATTTCTGCCTTGTTTACCGGCTCCGATTTTCGATATTCTTCATTATTCATGTTTTCCGGTTCGTTCCAGATATCCCAGCCCAACACGCGCCCGTCGTTTGCAAACCTGCCAACTACTCCTTTTGTATATGCCTCCAGGCGGGGATATTGGGCGCTATCGAGCAAAGCTTCTTTTCCCGGGTTTTGCACCCAACCGGAATTATGTACATGAGGTTTAGGTGCGCGCTGTGGGCCTGATTTGGGAAAGGGATCCCAAACCGAATCAAACAAAACAAATAAAGGTTTGATGTGATGGCGGGATGCGATTTGGAGGAACTGATCCATGCGGTTCAAAAAACCATCCGCATCTTCTTTATACAGTAAATCATGCAGGTAAACCCTTACGGTATTCATGCCAATAGAAGCCGCCCAGCCCAATTCACGATCAATAGTGGCGGTGTCGAAAGTAGCTGCCTGCCACATTTCAAGCTGGTTGATCGCTGTACTGGGAATAAAGTCGCAGCCCACGAGCCAGCCTTGCTTTGCATACCAGGTATTCGCCTCTTCTTTTGTCCATTTAACCCTACCCTTTTGCCCGGCAGTAGTTTCTGTAGCAGCTTTTTCTTTTTGTGCAGCCGGTGCGCATTGTTGAAAATACATGCTGACCAACACTATCGAACAGCTTACAATTATTTTTTTCATTTGAGGTTTAGAATTTAAGATTTGAGATTAGTTGTACTTGTTTTATTGCTGATCGCTTCCTGCCCATCGCCGATTGCTCATGGCATTATTGCGCATCACGCTTAACCGAAAAGCGGTATACCGAAGACGTTTTATATTCCTGCCCGGGTTCTAAAACAATGGAAGGAAAGTTTTTTTGATTAGGGGCGTCAGGAAAATGCTGCGTTTCCAGGCAAAACGCCGTTCTGAAATCATCCTTCGCACCATTTTTAAATACGTTTTTGCTTTGCATAAAATTACCACCGTAGAATTGCAGTCCGGGCTCGGTGGTATACACCTGCATTACAATACCCGACTTGTCGCCCGTTATTTCAGCGGCCTTATGCATCGCAGTGCTGTTGTCATTCAACACAAAATTATGATCGTACCCCAGCCCATTTTTTAACTGCTGGTTATTAACCGTGTCAATTCTTTCACCAATGACAAATGGTTTTGTAAAATCAAATGGTGTGCCTGCAACCGGTTCTAACTTGCCAGTGGGAATAAGGGTGGCATCAACAGGTGTGTATTGATCTGCATATATCTGTAGCAAATGATTATTGATGGTTCCGCTGCCTTCACCATTAAGATTGAAAAAAGCATGATTGGTAAGATTGACTACCGTTTTTTGATCGGTTATGGCCTCATAGTCTATCCGTAATCCATTATCTGCTCCAAGCGTATAGGTTACCGCAACCGAAAGATTACCCGGAAATCCTTCCTCTCCGTCGGGCGATAAATATTTTAGCTGAAGTGTGGAGTCATTAGACTGGATGGCATCCCAAACAACAGCCTGGTAACCTTTTTTCCCTCCATGCAGGGTATTGGGTCCATTGTTGGTAAACAAGGTGTAGGTTTTACCATCAAGAGTGAATTTTCCATTGGCAATACGGTTACCTACACGCCC
The DNA here is from genome assembly GCA_964391065.1 of uncultured Terrimonas sp. Classification (GTDB taxonomy): domain Bacteria; phylum Bacteroidota; class Bacteroidia; order Chitinophagales; family Chitinophagaceae; genus Agriterribacter. The sequence goes on from CAYMKT010000016.1 coordinate 15,972, forward strand.
GATGGTTGCTCCAAAATAAGGTTCAGCCGACGTTTCATAGTCCTGCACCGATTTAAATCCAACCACAACATCAGTAGGCTTTCCATCCTTATCGGGCGCCACCAGGCTTACCAATCTCCCACCATAATTAGTTATGGCTGCACAGGCGCCGCTTTGATTTTTTAAGATAAACAGCCCGGTTGATTTTCCGTCGATCGTAGTTTCAAAATTCCTTTTATCTAATGAAGGCATGCAAGCGCTAACACTATTACCCGTATCTGCTTCATTAACTTTATTACCTTCCTGGTTGCAGGAAGATAACGCTAAAAAACCAGCAGAGAGTAAAACCAATACATTTCCCGTTTTCATCATAATTTTCGATTTACGTATTGAATGTTTTTAGGTTGCTGTGAACTAATTGATTTTTTCGGCGCCATTTGCCACTTCTACTATATAAGCGCTGAGCGTAAGTCCGGTTGCCTGTTTATATTGAAAGCTAATGTTGTTCACTAAACGGTCAATGGCTTCTTCCTTTACCAGGTTAATACTACATCCGCCAAATCCGCCGCCCATCATCCTGGCCCCGGGAACGGCTTCGTCGCCGCGTACATATTGCACCAACCAATCCAGTTCAGGGCAACTCACTTCATATTCTTTACTAAGTCCCTCGTGTGTGCGAAACATTTTTTCGCCCAGGGCTTCAATATTGCCATTTTTGAGATCCGCGCAGGCAGCCAGCAAACGAAAGTTTTCTTCTACCACGTATTTGCAGCGTTGGTAAATCAGCGGGTCTTTAGGAAGCACATGCGATTGCAACATTTCCAGCGATACATCGCGAAGTGAATTCACTGCAGGGAAAACCGCCTTTATCCATGCCACACCCTGCTCGCATTGGTTGCGACGGGTATTGTATTCGGATGATGCCAGCGAATGCGAAACATTTGAATTAAAAAGCACCACTTTAAACCCATCCATCTGTAAGGGAATATATTGGTGTTCGAGAGTTCTGCAATCTAACTGTATAGCATACCCACTTTTTCCAAATACAGAAGCATACTGGTCCATAATACCGCATTTCACCCCGGCAAAATGATGCTCAGCAGCCTGCCCGATCAATGCCATTTCAATCTTCGACAGTCCAAGCTCAAATAATTCATTCAAGGCATACACAACACAACACTCCACCGCCGCGGAAGAAGACAGTCCCGCGCCGATGATTACATCGCCATCCAGCACCAGATTAAACCCACTAACCGAATAGCCACGAGCCGACAGTTCGTTCACTACGCCTAAAACATAGTCGGTCCAGCCACCCCTGGGGTGCACATCAGCTACCCTGCATTCATAAGATTCCTGAAAGGCGATGGAATACAGGTTAATGATGTCGTCCCTTCTTTTAGTGGTAGCTGCATATGCCGCTTTATCAATGGCAGCAGGTAACACAAAGCCCTCGTTATAATCCGTATGTTCCCCGATAATATTGATTCTCCCCGGCGAACGCACCACTAAAGGCGCTGCATGAAACAGCTCCGTGAAACAATTTTTTAAAACTTCGATATCATAACTCCTGGATTCCATTGCTCTGGCTTATCATTTAGTGAGGCTGGATTGCCTGCATATTCATTCCGGTTGATGTATCATTTGCATGGGCTTTCTGCCGCCCATTTGCTATTACTCCCGCTAATCACAAGTATGCTACCTCATGGCTAACCCTGAACTCCGCTTCCGTAGCAAGCTATGGAACGATTAAGCGTTTTGCAAACGAAGTCCAGCAAAAAGGCGGTCCCGCTAATAAATCATCACTCATGTCAAACAATTTTTCGGCATTCCACAGGTAGTTTACTTTATTGATCAAAAAGCCGGGACAGGAAATAAACATACTTCCCATGCATACCGTTTGAGAGGAATTATTTCAGTTTTACCAGTCCCTTTTGATTATATAATTGCTGGTGTAATTGTCTTAATTTTTCAACAGACATTTTCATCACTTTCCTGTCGTAGGTCATCAACCCGTTCACTTCTACCTCCACATCCGTTGTTTGTGTATACACTGCTGCTGATAGTCCCATCGGAATAAGATTTGATAAATCATTCATCAGGATCGTATAACGGGCTTCCAACTCTTCTTTGTTTTTAAAGCTTTGATAGCCCCAGTTTTTGCTTTGCTGCCAGGTATGCCCGTCAAGCGGCAGGCCGAGACCACCGAATTCACCCAATACCAATATTTGTTTATCTCCAAAGATGTCTGGCGCCGGCATTTGCGGATCAGGATAATTGTGGATATCGAGTATATGTCCCGTTGAAAAAAAGTTACCCCCACTGGCTTCGTTAACAAGCCGGGTTGGATCGCGTTGGGTAGTCCATTCTGTAATCTCCTTAGTTTTGAATTGTCCCCACGCTTCATTAAAAGGCACCCAAACAACAATAGAGGGAAAATTGTACAGCGATGTGATAATGTTATTCCATTCATTACGATAAATGGCTTCGGAAGCAGCAGTTCGTTCTTTGTCCCTGTTTTTACCCGATACCTGCCCCACGCGCATATCCCACTTATTGCCATCCATATCGCCGCTGGGCATATCCTGCCATACCAGCATACCCAATTGATCGCAATGGTAGTACCAGCGTGCAGGTTCCACCTTTACGTGTTTACGGATCATATTAAAGCCAAGTTCTTTTGTTTTATCAATATCAAATTTTAAGGCTTCGTCTGTAGGCGCAGTATATAACCCATCCGGCCACCAGCCCTGGTCGAGTGGGCCATACTGGAATACAAACTCGTTATTGAGCAACATTCTTTTTATTCCGTTGTTATCCGGAGCCATTGAAATTTTGCGCATCGCGAAATAGCTGCCTGCTTCATCCACGATCTTTCCCTTACGCATAACCGAAATTTTAAGGTCGTACAAAAAGGGAGCTTCCGGCGACCATAGTTTTGCATTGGGGATGGACAATGTAGCCTTCGTTTCTCCTTTTAAAGTTTGGGTAGCTGCTTCCTTTGTGCCATCCCATGCGCTTATTTTTATTTCGTCGCCAGTCTGTATGTTTTCCACATTTACCTCAACCGCAATGGATTGCTTGTCTATATCCGGAGTTTGTTTGGTAGATATAATATAAGTGGCCGGAACATTCTCGAGCCATACAGTTTGCCAAATCCCTGTTACAGGGGTGTACCATATTCCTTCAGGTTCCTTCACCTGTTTGCCGCGTGGCTGGGGACCATCATCGGAAGGATCCCAAACGCGAACGGTGATTTCCTGGCTGTTGCCTTTTTTCAGCGCTGCACTGATGTCGAACGTAAAGGGGTCATATCCACCCTGGTGCGCACCTACTTTGTTTCCATTTACAAACACATCGCATTCCCAATCTACCGCTCCGAAATGCAACAATACTTTACCCTTTTTAAATGCAGATGGTAAATCGATTGTACGTTTATACCATAGCACACTGTCTTTTCCAACGGTTTTACCTACTCCCGAAAGGGCAGATTCCACAGCATAAGGAACCAGTATATTACCGTCGAAGGCGGGGGTAGCCTCCCCCGAAGCTTTTGGCACAATAGCATACTGCCATAACCCATTGAGGTTCATCCAGCTTTTACGGGTAAGCTGGGGCCTTGGATATTCGGGCAACGGATTAGCCGGATCAACTTTTGCAGACCAATCCGTTGTAATCTTTCCCTGAACAATACCCCATTTATCCTGCGCAAAAACTCCGGCAAACAGAAATAATGACAAACAAAACAGGCTTAATTTTTTCATACTTTCTATTATAAGATTTTCAATCAATAAAAATAGCCCCTCTTGTTCAACATGCCAAAGCCATTTTAATAAACGGGTGCTTGATTTATTCCTGCAACCGCAATGCTGAAAAAACAACACGCAAATAAATAGATTGAATAACACCGGAATCAGGCCTGTTATTTAGCATCAAAATAGTCGGAAGTCTTAATCTCTCTTTGCTCTTTGTCCTTTCACTTCTCACTCTGTACTATCAATATTGATGAAAAGCCTGCGAAACAAACTCCAGCACATTGGGCAGAGATGCGCGCCAGTAAGTCCAGTTATGGGCGCCATCGCGTATACGGAACTCGTGCGGTATTTCTTTTTTTCGCATAGCAATATGAACCAACGAATTGCCCTCATATAAGAAATCATCATCGCCACAATCAATATACCAGCGCACTGATTTTTTAAGGCTGTCGGGCATATTATTAACTAAAAAGACCACACTTTGGCGGTTATAAAAAGCCGTTATCTCTTTCTCGGAGATGCCCGGCGTTTCCCTTGTTAACCGTGTTTTGGCATCTTCGATTGTAAGTGGACCAGTTCCGGCGCTTAACGGACAGGCGGACGAGAACAGTTCGGGATGGTGCAAAGCATAGGTAAATGTTCCGTCGCCGCCCATAGATAAGCCCGAAATAGCGCGATAGCGTTTGTCGGCTTTAATGCGATAGGTTTTCTCAACATAAGGCATCAATTCCTGGAAAAAGAAATCTTCATATCGCCAGGTTCCTGTGGCGTTATTGGAATAGCCACGCCGGGTAGTATTGGCATCCGGCATCACAATAATCATAGGTGTTGCCTTGCCCTCGCTGATGGCTTTATCTGCAATATGCTGCACTTCGCCAAACTGCACCCAACCGGTTTGATCGTCGCCACCACCATGTAACAAATACAATACCGGGTAGTTGCGTTGTGAAGCTTCATATCCTGCGGGAAGATAAATAGCAAATTTTCTGTCCATATTGAGGATCTTACTTTTCAGGGAAAGATCATCATACACCTTACTATCCTGCGCCATTATTGCGCCCGGGCAAATAAGAAGAGAAAAGATGAAGGGCATTTTTTTCATGTGTTTATTTTTAACGCTTCTATTAAAAGTAGGGAGAAAAATTTATACAGTTTGCCTGGAGGCGATGCAGCGCTGCAAAACTTATAGATTATTATACCCGGAAGCCTGCCTTCTTAAGATTATTAGGCTGGCTATGGAATAAACAATAAACTACCAACCATAAACTCCCGTTACTTCCCGAACATTCTTTCGAGGTAATCTTTTTTAAAAGCCATATAAGTGGGGTGACCTGACGGAGTAACATTAGGTTGTGCACACGTAAACAATTCTTCCAGCAATGCTTTCATTTCTTTTTGGCCCAACACCCGGCCGGGTTTTACGGCATGCTGCCAGGCAAAACTTCGGATCAGTTTTTCCCGCTTCGAAAACTTCACTTCGCTGTTAAAATGTTTGTACTGTTCCAGCATTTGTTCAATCGCCACTTTTTCATTTCCCTGTTCCACGTCGGCAGGCGTGCCCTGCACCACAAAAGTATCTTTTCCAAACAGTTCTATTTCGTAACCCAGTTGCTGCAAGTCGGGTAACAGGTCCTGCAATAAAACCGCATCTGGCGTGGCAAGCGGCACCGTAAGCGGAAACAAGCTTCTTTGCGTAGCGATAGGTTTGCCTTTAGAAGCCGCCACATATCTTTCATACAAAATCCTTTCATGCGCCAACTGCTGGTGAATCAATACAAAGCCCTGGTTGGTGGCTGCTACAATGTAGGTTGCATGCAATTGCAATGGTTCCGTATATTCAAGTACTTGTAATTTTTGTTCTGTACTTACGGGGCGCCCAATAGCGGAGGGTAGTGGTTCATATTCCAGTTTATCGGAACCCGCGGCACGCGACGAATCGCCAGCCGGCGGAAAAAAATCTTTCCAATGCTTCAAATCGCTTTTGCTTTCAATGAAATGTGCCTGGTTTTTTTGAGTGAATGTATTGTAGAGCGACGAAGCGGCAGCATGCACTTTTTTCTCATCGGTAAACGGTTTGGAAACCGCATCCAGTTGCTGGATAGATGGATCGAGGTCGAAATTGAGTGTAGGCATGATGCTGAACTGGGCCAGAGCATGTTTCACCGCAGCCTGCACAAAAGCGTAAATGATTTTCTCATCCTCGAATTTGATCTCCTGCTTGGTGGGGTGCACGTTAATGTCTATCTGCGCCGGGTCCAGGTCAATGAATAATACGTACATGGGGAAACTGTCGGAGGGTATCATTTCCTGGTAGGCGCTCATTACGGCATGATTCAGGTAAGCGCTCCGAATAAAGCGGTTATTCACAAAAAAGTACTGATCGCCTCTCGTTTTTTTAGCAATATCAGGTTTACCTGCAAATCCATAAATATTGAGGTAATCCGTATTTTCCTGTACGTTTACCAGTTTTGAATTATAATTACTCCCCAGCAAATGAACAATGCGTTGTTTTAAAGAACCTTTTTCGAGGTGAAAGATTTCCTGCCCGTTACCCGTAAGTGAAAAGAATATGTCAGGGAAAGACATCGCTACCCGGATAAACTCATCCACAATATGGCGCATTTCAACCGCATTGCTTTTCAAAAAGTTCCGCCGGGCCGGCACGTTAAAAAAAACATTTTTCATAGCAATGCTGGTACCCGCCGGAAACGCGATGGGTTCCTGCTTTTTTACAAGGCTGTTCTCAATTTCTATATAGGTACCGGTTTCTTCACCTTCGCGCCGTGTTTTTAATTCCACCTGTGCCACTGCCGCAATAGAAGCCAGTGCTTCACCCCTGAAACCCATCGTGCGTATGCGGAACAGATCATCGATATTATTGATTTTAGAAGTAGCATGGCGTTCAAAACTCATCCTGGCGTCTGTTTCGCTCATACCGCTACCATTGTCGATGACCTGAATCAGCGATTTTCCTGCATCCGCCACAATCAGCTTAATTTCTGTGGCGCCGGCATCTACAGCATTTTCCAGCAATTCTTTAACGGCGCTTGATGGCCGTTGTATTACTTCGCCCGCAGCGATCTGGTTAGCAATATTATCCGGCAGTAATTGAATCTTATCAGACAAAATCTTTCACGTTTAGTGGCAAAAATAACATTTACAACGTGGAAATAAGAGAATGTGACGAATATGGAAATGAAAGACGTATTTCAAGTTTAAAATGTAGCGGCCAATTGTGATGAGTCCTTCAACTAATTATACAAGGTGGCGCTATAACGAGGGAGAATCCCTATTTTTATCACAATTTTTTTCGTGAAACGATTTTCAAATATTCTCATTTCCGTTTTAGGCGCTACTCTTTTGTGGGCGGCATGGCCCATGTCTCCTTTTACCTTTTTATTGTTTATCTCCTGGGTTCCCCTGTTATGGATCGTTGACTCGGTAACAAACTGGAGAAAATTATTCGGACTTACTTACCTCCATATGTTGTTATGGAACGTTTTGGTTACCTGGTGGATATGGAATGCCAGTTTACCCGGCGCACTGGGGGCATTTTTTGCCAACAGTCTTATTATGTGTATTCCCTGGCTATTGTTTTATTTTACGAAGAAAAGGTTCGGCAGTTGGATCGGCTATGGATCGCTGATCATTTTTTGGCTTTCTTTTGAATATATGCATCACAACTGGGAGCTAAGTTGGCCCTGGTTAACGCTGGGCAACGCTTTTGCTACGCATCCCGAATGGGTGCAATGGTATCAATATACCGGTACTTCGGGCGGAAGTGCATGGATATTGACAACTAACATCCTTGCTTACGCTGCCTTTTCATCCTTTCGTATGCATGGAAGAAGTAAAAATTACTACATCACATTGGTCGCATTGTTAGCTGCATTAATCATACCCATACTTATTTCACAAATCATAATACGAACGGAAAAAAATAGCCTGCAAACTGATTTAAATACTGCCACAAAAAATATTGTTGTTGTTCAGCCCAGCATTGACCCGTACGAAGAAAAGTTCGATGCGCCCATTGAGTTGCAGATTCAAAAGCTGATTGATCTTTCGGAAAAGCAAATGGATAGCAATACCGCATTGGTGGTTTGGCCGGAAACTGCAATACCCGCGCAGGTTTGGGAAAACAAAATAAAAGAAAACAACTATTATCAACCTGTTTTTGGCTTCCTCCATCGCCACGCTCAGCTAAGTCTGATTACGGGTATCGACAGCTATAAAAACTATGGAACACAAAAAGAAGATGCCTCAGCTACTGCAAGGTTCCTTCCTTCAAGCAATACCTATTACGATGCTTTCAATACGGCTGCTTTTTTTGATGCAGACACTACCATTCAATTGTACCATAAGGCCAAACTGGTGCCGGGTGTAGAAACATTGCCTTCATTTTTAAGCTTTATCGGTAAATGGTTCGAAGATCTTGGCGGCATCAGCGGCACATTAGGGCGTGATTCGGAAAGGAAGGTGTTTATTACAAAAGACAATTATTTTAAGGCAGCGCCCATTATTTGTTATGAAAGTATTTATGGTGAATATATTACGGAATACATCCGTAAAGGAGCAAACTTATTGGTAATTATCACCAACGACGGCTGGTGGGATGATACCCCCGGCTATAAACAACACATGAACTATGCACGGTTAAGAGCTATTGAAACCAGGAAGTGGATCGCACGAAGCGCGAATACAGGAATCAGTTGTTTCATTGATCCGCTGGGCAACGTCATTAACCCGCAACCGTGGGATGAAGTTTCCTCCATTAAACTACCCGTTCCCGTTAGCAACCGTGAAACTTTTTTTGTTGAACACGGGGATGTGCTTTCAAAAGCAATGAGCTTTATAGCCGTGCTATTGATGGTACTGAATATCGCTTTTTGGATAAAGGGTAGGTTTACAGGCAGGTAGTGTTCAGCGATGAGCCGTGA
>CAYMKT010000016.1:24742-31035 GCA_964391065.1 uncultured Terrimonas sp.
AGCAATTAGCAGGATAGCTGAAAGCCGATAGCTCATTGCCGATAGCACTGTTACCTGACACCTGACACCTGATACCTAACACCTCATACCCCCAATTTGATTTGCTTTCCCGCCTGAATGATAATAAATTCGCCTGACTGGAATGTCAATTGTTTAATTATTTTAATGATCATGAAGCATATTATTGCACCGGTCCTGCTGATTTGTATAAGTTTAACCTCCACAGCGCAGCGTATCAGCCCGCTTACTGAACAGGCATGGGTTGACAGTGTGTTTTCTACACTGAGCGAAAATGAAAAGTTAGGGCAACTGATGGTTGTCCGTTTATCTTCCATAAATAGTTCGGGTAAGGTTACTTTTTACGATGAGGCAGTAAGCAATGCAATCAACACCTACAATATTGGCGGCATCTGTTTATTCCAGGGTGGACCCGTTACCCAGGCCCAATACATTAACCGCTACCAGGCAATGGCAAAAACACCCTTGCTGATATGCATTGATGCGGAAAACGGTTTGGGCATGCGCATGGACAGTGTAACAGGACTGCCACGGCAAATGATGATGGGCGCGGTACAGGATCCGCAATTGATTTATCAATATGGCCGATGGGTGGGCGAGCAATGCCGGCGGGAGGGAATACAGGTTAACTATGCGCCTGTTGTGGATATCAATAACAATCCTGATAACCCGGTTATTAACGACCGCTCCTTTGGAGAAAACAAATACAAGGTAGCAGAGTATGGCATTATGTATATGAAGGGCATGCAGGATGTGGGTGTTATGGCCTGTGCTAAACATTTTCCGGGACATGGCGATGTGTCGGTAGATTCGCATTATGATCTTCCTGTAATTAGTAAAAGCAGGGCGCAACTGGATTCACTGGAATTGTATCCGTTCCGGGAAATTTTTAAAGCAGGCGTAGGAAGCGCCATGATCGCCCACCTGTTTATACCGGCTATTGATAATACGTCCAACCGGGCCACATCGCTTTCCTATAACAACGTAACTAAATTATTAAGGGAAGAGATGGGATATGATGGTCTTACTTTTACCGATGCCCTGGAAATGCAGGGCGTCAAAAAATTCTTTCCCGATGGTAAGGCTTCTGCGGAATCATTAATAGCAGGTAACGATATGCTCTGCCTGCCCGGCGACATACCAGCAAGTATAGCCGAAATTAAAAAAGCAATCAGGAAAAAAAATTTAAGCTGGGAACAGATTAATGAGCGTGTAAGAAAGGTTTTACACGCCAAGTATCAATATGGCCTAAGCCGCTGGCAGCCGGTAGATACCCGTAATCTCGCACGCGACCTGAATGCCCAAACAAAAGAGATAGCGAAGTCGATTGCCGAAAACGCCATCACAACGCTTCGGCTTCAGGATGCTATTTTACCCTTGTTGCCAACTCATGATTTAAAAAAAGAAGACAAACCGGTTAAAGTAGCTTACCTGGGAATTGGAGTGAACCGCGACAATGCATTCGCCCGTCATATGCGGGGTAACTACAATGCGGATGTTTTTTATTTCAATTACAAAGACAGTGAATCCCGAATCGCCAAACTGGCTTCCCGGCTTGAAACGCGCTATGATGTGGTGGTAATTGGTATACATCATTATAACCGCTACCCGGCCGGTAATTTTGGCATCAGTTCATCGGTTTTGCAATTATTGAAACAAGTGCAACAACTCAAAAAATCAATCACTTTTGTTTTTGGAAATCCTTATGCCATTAAAAATTTCTGCGATGCACGTAATGTTGTTGCGTGCTACGAAGACAATGAGGCTACACATGATGCTGCCGCGGAAGTGTTAAAAGGAAACATTACAACAAAAGGCAAATTGCCCGTAACCGTCTGCGATGTATTTCCTTCCGGAACAGGAATACCTTCGCTCACTTCGCCTGTAGCCTACACTATCCCGATTGACAACAATTCAGAAAAATTTAAAGTGATTGATTCCATAGCGGAAGAAGCGATTCGAAATCAGGCGGCGCCGGGAATGGCGGTAATGGCGGTAAAAGATGGAAAGATCGTTTTTAACAAGGCCTACGGATATTATACTTACGACAGCACCGAAAAAGTAACTACGGAAACGATTTACGACCTGGCATCGGTAACTAAAATTTGCGCTACTACCATGTCGGTAATGAAATTGTACGATGAGGGCAAACTGGACCTTAATAAAACATTAGGCGATTACCTGCCATGGGTAATAGGTACGAACAAAGAGCAATTGAAAATCGACGATATTCTGCTGCACCAGGCCGGATTGAAGGCTTTTATACCCTTTTACAAGGAAACGATTGATACGACTTCAGGAATTACCCTGCCCGGTTTTTACAGCAACCGCGACACAACACCATATCATATTCGCGTAGCAGATGCCATGTATATGCGTAACAGTTGGGAAGACACCATTTATAAACGGATATTGGAAAGCCCGGTTGGGCCAAGCAATAAATATATCTATAGCGACAATGATTTTATATTCATGGGCAAAATAGTGGAAGCCATCAGCGGCATGCCACTTCATGAATACGTATACAAAGAACTTTACCGAAAGCTGGGCCTAACCACTACCGGCTTCCTTCCCCGGCACCGGTTTCCGCTTAGCCGTATTTCGCCTACTGAAAATGAAAAACAATTCCGGAGGCAATTGCTGCGGGGCGACGTGCACGACCCCGGAGCCTCTATGTTTGGTGGAGTAGCCGGACACGCAGGACTGTTCAGTGATGCTTATGACCTTGCAGTGATGATGCAAATGCTGCTGGATGGCGGGAAGTTCAATGGATATTATTTCTTTTCGCCCGAAACCATAAAACTATTCACCGCCTACAACAGTAAAATAAGCAGGCGAGGACTGGGCTTCGACAAACCCGAGAAAGATAACGCCACAAAGCCGGACCCTTATCCATGCAAAAGCGCGTCGCCCCAAACATTTGGGCATACCGGTTATACCGGAACCTGCGTTTGGGTAGACCCTAAGTATAATCTTACTTTTATTTTTTTAAGCAACCGCGTAAACCCGGAGGGCGGTACCAATACAACACTGTACCGTTTGAATACAAGAACCAGGATGCAGGATGCCATATATAAGGCTGTTGCTGCAAATGGGAATTGAGAATTAAACCTGAAAGAAAGGTCATTCAACGGCGCCTTGAAATCTTTTCTTATTAACCAGCGTATATATTAATGCAAACAATATCATCAAAACAACCGGTAGCAAAATATTAAGGGCCTGCCAGGAGGATTTACTTTCATCAATCTTCTTTTTATCCAGCAAGCGTAATGTATAGTCCTTACTCCTGGTTTCCAAAATACCAGGGTTACCCACCAGGTATTCCATGCAATTCAGAAAAAATTCCCTGTTGGCGTATTGATAATGAGTGAACGGATTTTCACCCATTTGTAAAGGCCCTTTTTCCTGCGACACAAAATTGGTAACAATATCGCCATCTGAAATAACAATCATCTTATTACTGCTATCAACCGATGGGCGAAAAGGGCTTTTGTAAAGATTAGCCAGGCTATCTTTGGCAGCCGAAGAAATCCGGCTGGTAAACAAAGAGTTGAATCTGCCTTCCAGCAATACAGCTACCGGAACCTCTTGCTGCGTAAATGTTTTGAGATCTTCTTCATTTTTTACGCTATTCAATTCCACTTTAGCCGGGGTGTTCAATATGCGTGCTGAGCCTGACGTAGAGAGCAATATTGTTTTTTGTATTCCTTCCGCTTTCACCGTATCCATGGATTGCGGGAATTGCGACAGCACATAATCCAGGTTCCTGGAAACAGCGTTATTGTTGGGAGCCGAGAGCAAAGGAAAATAAACCCAGGGCATAAGTTGCATTTGCGGGCGGCCTCCCAGGGAACCAACCGCCAACGGAATTTCCGCGCAGTTAATATCCTGCACCAGGTCGGGGTTTAGCCGCACACCATACTTAAACAGCATATCATCCAGGTTCAACCCCATATCAAAAGCAATAAAACTGCCCTGGCTACGCTGTAAACTGTCGAGGCTCGCGTACAGTTTATCCAATGCCCATATCACTTTCCCGCCCCGCATAATAAACTGGTCTATCTTTATCTTCTGCGCTTCATGAAAACCTGTTTGTGGCTTCACAATCAGCAGCGCATCAAATACATCCGGGATCACAGGTACACTATCTACCGGCAATAAACTGAATCCATAGTTAGGTCGTAATGCTTTATCGATAAGATCATAAACCTCATAGTTTTGCGGCTGCCCATTACCGGTAAGATATCCCACAACAGGAACCTTATCCCTTGTTATTTTATCAATAGCGCCTGCCAGTTTGTATTCCAATAGCGCTTCGGCATTATTCAACGAATTGATTCCGTCAACAGAACTTTGTCCTTGCAGTAAATCAACACCCGCTACCCGGCCTTCATACTCAACAACAGCCCCGGGATATACTAAGCGTTGCTCCTCCCCTTCTCCTTCCTTAGCCCGCGCACGCACATTAGTCGGGTTAATGTTCATTCTATGCAGCGAATCTATCAGCTCCGCTTTCAACGTATCATTCAAGCCCAATCCTGGCTGGCGGAAAAAAAACTGGAGATTGTTACCGCTGATTTCCTTAAACTCCTGCAGCATCTCACGGGTGCTTCCGGCTAACTTCTTAAACCCAGCGGGTAGATCGCCATCCAATAAAACAGTAATGGTTACCGGTTCGTCAAGCGATTTCAGTAACTGGCGGGTAGCCGACGAAATGGTATACCGCTTCTCGGCGGTGAGGTCCAGTCGCGTATGCCACCGGGTAGCCAGGTAGTTAATCAATAGTAGGCCTGCAATAACATATATCCAGCTATACCGGGATTGCAATAATTTTTTCATGATAAGGCTATCGGTTCAATAATTTTTTACGGGTAACAAAAAGAAACAGCCCAATAATACTCAGGAAATATATAATATCCCGGCTGTCAACAACACCCCGGCTCAAACTATGATAATGAAAATCAAGTCCCAGCATTTCAACAATATAATCCCACCCTCCTTGTAATGCGGGAATTCTGGCGATAGCATTAAACCCGCTGTACAAAACGAAACAAAGAAAAGCGCTCAGCAAAAAAGCAATAACGGCATTGCTTGTGAAGCTACTGCAACAAATGCCGATGGCGGTAAAGGCAGCCATCAAAAAAAAGAGCCCGATGTAGGAACCCGCAATTCCACCACTGTCGATGCCTCCTGTTGAAAGTGACTTAATAGTGAAAACATAGATAAAAGTGGGCAACAGGGCGATTACAACAACAATAAGACTGGCCAGGTATTTCCCGGCAATGATCTGCCATTGGCTGAGTGGACGGGTTGCTAATATTTCGTAGGTACCCCCCTTAAACTCATCGGCAAAACTACGCATGGTGACCGCCGGAATAAGCAGCAACAAAATCCAGGGCGCCTGTTCGAAAAACTGATCCAGTGTTGCATAACCATAATCAAACAGGTTACTGTCGGGGAAAACAAATAGGAAGAGGCTGGTGAGCAACAAAAAAATGATGATGGCTATATACCCGGTGAGGCTGCTGAAAAATTGCCGGAGTTCTTTTTTACAAATTGCAAACATGAAATAGTTTATGCTGGATGACTGGAACGCTCAAAAATACAATTGTGTATGGATTAGCCTGAAATTTATTAAAATGTATCTGAACTTTTTCTTAATTTCCCTATGCTGACCGGCAAAATTCAATTCCTGTGTGAGCTGCTAATCATCACATCAAAAGGAATAAAATGAAAAAACACCTGTTAACCTGCATATTTGCAGCACCACTCCTATTGTTTGCACAGCAAACCTACACCTGGAATGTAACCACCGGCTCCTGGACGAATCCACTCAGTTGGTCGCCTCAAAGAACCACTCCCACAGTAAACGATGTACTGGAATTTGTATCAAATGCTTCCGTCACGGATATGCCACCAACGGAAAATATTGGTAAGCTAAGAATATCGAATGCTGCAACCGTGCACTTTACCACAACAGCAGGCAGCAGCAACATTATTATCGGGCATCTCTCTACACCCGGACCTCATTTAATAATGGATGCAGGCACATCATTATTTATTGCTGGTAGTAGCGCCATAGCTTTGAATATTGGCAGCGGCTATACCGGGGAAATACATGGCAATATTGATTTTTCAGGAGGAGCACATCGGCTTACGGCCGCTTCAGCGGGTGGACTACTCTTTAAGAACGGGTCCGTATTTACTGCCAATACGGGGTTTGCCGGCAATGCTTTCGGAACAGCAAGTTTAAATTCAGTGCTTTTTGAAAATGG
>CAYMKT010000016.1:31135-36546 GCA_964391065.1 uncultured Terrimonas sp.
GTAAATGGCATTTTAAATTTTCAAAACGGGAAAGTGGTCTCGGCCACAAATAAGCTTTTAACCCTTGCTGCAACCGCTTCCATTGAAACTTGTATACACGATTACTCCCAACTTCCTTATACCAATATTGGCTGCGACAACTCCCATATTGAAGGGCCGGTTCAAAAGCTGGGATTGAATAATGCCGATTTTGCTTTTCCGGTTGGGGCAAATAGTAAGCTTCGCCCAATCATATTACGGAATGCAACAGGAGATTTTACGGTGGAATATATTAGAGGCGATCCTTATGCCGATATTGGCAATACCATGGCCGCCGGCATTCATCATATAAGCCACCTGGAGTATTGGAATATTACCGGAACAGGTACGGCTAATTTGGAACTTACCTATTACGATCCCAATAGTGGCGGAGTAACAGATATGAACTCTCTCAGGATAGCCGGGTACATCGCATCAGAGTGGACAGACATGAACGTTGCCAGTTTTTTGGGAAATCCGGGTTCCAACGGCTCTGTCACCAGTGCCGCGGTAACCGAATTCGGCAGTTTCACCCTGGCAGGTTCCAGCGCCTATCCCAACAACCCTTTACCCTTAAAATTAATAGCATGGAAGGCGCAAAACGACAACAAAAAGGTGTTATTGCAATGGGAGTCTGCCCATGAAAGCAATATAAAAGGGTATATTGTGGAGCGATGGGCAATTGATGAATTTAAGGAAATATCATCGATCATCCCGGCACAAAATTCATTGTATTCACGTTATTATACTTATGACAATCAACCTCTTAGCGGTAATAACCTATACCGGCTAAAAATAATTGACTTTGATGGCAGGTTTGAGTACTCAAAAACAGTTCAGGTATCGGTGCGTTTTCCACCTGAACTGAGCGTATACCCTAACCCAGCCAACGAAAAAATATTTATAAAAATATCGCCTTCAAGCAGCATTTCCGCATTGGCCATTGTCAATATAAGCGGTTCAGTTGTAAAGTGGGTGAATACCAAAAATCTTACAATTGTCAGTGTGGACATTTTGAACTTGTCGCCGGGGTTGTATTATCTAAAGCACATATCGGAACAATCCACCCAAATTGTTCCATTTATAAAGTATCATAAATAATAGCCCCAAAACCAACTGCAAAAGGCCTCCCTCCAGGAGGCTTTTTTATTTCATCTTAAATCTACCGGGCGCATTTTCGCCGATTTGCTTTATTTTCGGCTCACAGACGCCGTTTATGAACAAAAAGATTGCTTTATTTGGTGAATACTTGCTAAGGCTTACCCCTCCACAACAAAAAAAGCTAGTGCAATCAGATATGCTTGAAATGCATTGGGCTGGTTCTGAAGCTAATATCGCCGTTTCACTTGCTATTCTCGGAACTTCGCCGCTATATATTACTGCATTGCCCGACAATGAATTGGCGCGGGCTGGTATTGCCCAATTACATAAATACAATGTTCAAACCCATATTTTGGCATCGGAACAGGGCCGGTTAGGTACCTATTACTACGAAGGCGGCCAGGGAGCAAGACCGGGAAGAGTGATTTATGATCGTGAACATTCCGCGTTTAGCTGGCTGAAACCCAACCAAATTAACTGGGATGAAATATTTGCTGGAGTAAATTGGTTTCATTGGAGCGGTATTACACCCGCATTAAACCAGAACCTTGCCATCATCTGTAAGGAGGCCCTAACTGCGGCCAAAAAACAAAAAATATTAATTTCTGCAGATTTTAATTACCGCAATACACTCTGGAATTATGGCAGCCATTGCAGCCAGGTAATGCCGGAATTACTTCGGTTTTGCGATGTATTGCTGGCCGATGTAGATACGGCAAAACTGTATTTTGGTATTGAACCCGACCCTTCCAACCTGGTTGAGAGTACATTTTTACTGTTGAAAAAGGCATTGCCCCACGTAAAATATATAGCTATGACCATGCGAAGGCAGGATAGCGCCAGCGCTAACCATTACACGGGGTATTTATGGAACGGGGAGAATATATATACTTCGCAATCGTACCAGATGCAGGCTATAGCTGAACGCATCGGTGCGGGAGACGCTTTTATGGCCGGGCTCATTCATTCACTCAAAACAGAAGTCAATTTGCCCGATGCCATTGAGTTCGCCACAGCCTGCGGCGTAATGAAGCATACTATAACCGGAGATTTTAACGTGGCTACCAAAGCGGAAATTGATACCGTTATAGCGCAAGGGGGAAGTGGCAGAATTATCAGGTAAAAATGGACTTCCGCATTCATATAATTAAATAACATCAAAATATGACATCCCACGAAATAGCAGCATTGGTACAGCAAACAGGCTTTATGCCCCTGTTTACCCATACAGATGCGTCCATATGCCGGAATGTGCTTCAGGCATCCTATAACGCAGGGGTTCGTTTATTTGAGTTTACCAACCGCCATACCAACTCATTCGACATCTTTATAGCGTTAAGGAAGTTTTGCGATGAACAGCTTCCTGGAATGGTATTGGGTATTGGCACCATAAAAAACGCGCAGCAGGCGGAACAGTTTATTCATGCCGGGGCGGATTTTTTGATATCGCCGTTGATCCTGGAGGAAATTCACCATATGGCGGTAAAACATCAAAAATTATGGATGCCGGGTTGTGCCACGGCTTCTGAAATTGGCTTGGCCGAACATTGGGGAATGGATACCGTAAAAATATTTCCTGCCAAACAATTAGGCGGCCCCGGCTTTATTAAAGCCGTTAAAGCCGTGTTCCCTGATATGCGTTTCATGACCACAGGTGGTGTAGAGCCAACTGAAGAAGATATCAGCAATTGGTTTAAAGCCGGAGTTACTGCGGTCGGTATAGGGTCTCAGCTTTTCCCTGCGACCTGGCTGGAAAATAACCAATATGCATTGGTAACGGAGCATGTCAAAAAGATCATTCAATATATTGAAAACGTAAAAAATAAAAAGCAATAGTTATTGGCTATATGCTCCTTTGTTTTCTGCATTTATTTTTTAATACATACGATATGGAAAGCTTTCTACACGACGATTTCCTGCTTCAGAGCGCTGCGGCGCGGCAACTTTATCATGAATACGCGGCTAAAATGCCAATTATAGATTATCATAATCATCTCCCCCCCGATGAAATAGCTGCTAACAAACAATTCAGTGATATAACAGAAATTTGGTTAAAAGGCGACCACTATAAATGGCGTGCTATGCGCAGCAATGGAGTGGATGAAGATAGTATTACCGGTAACGCCAACAGCTACACTAAGTTTAAAGTATGGGCAGCTACAGTGCCCTACACTATGCGTAATCCGCTATACCACTGGACACATTTAGAATTAAAAAAGCCATTCGGCATCACGGAATTGCTGAATGAAACCTCGTCGGAAAGAATATATCATCAATGCAATGAACAATTGTCCGCATTACCCGTTCACAGTTTACTGAAATATTTTTCGGTGGAAACTTTGTGCACCACTGATGACCCGATCGATAACCTCGCTTATCATACTCAAATCAATAATAGCGGATTAGGCATTAAAGTATTACCGGCATTCAGACCCGATAAATCAATGGCGGTTGAAGATGCAGAGACATACAATGCTTATATTGATAAGTTAGCTGTTTCAGCTAACACTGATATCAATACCTACCAGCATTTGCTCGAGGCCTTGAAAAAACGTCATGAATTTTTCCATACCATAGGCTGCCGGATTTCCGACCATGGACTTGAAACCATGTATGCCAACGATTTTACGCTGGCTCAACTGGAAGAAAGTTTTAATAAGATCAGAAACAAAAAAGCGTTAAGCGCTGTGGAAACAGCCCAGTTTAAATCGGCCACACTCCATTTTATATGTGAGTGGAATGCAGAAAAAAAATGGACGCAGCAATTTCATATCGGCGCCTTACGGAATAACAATAGCCGTCTCCTGAAACGACTGGGTGCAGACGCTGGTGTGGATTCTATCGGCGACTGGAGCGTAGCGCAGGCAATGTCATATTGTTTTGACAGGCTCGACAGGGAGAATAAATTGGCAAAAACCATTATCTACAATAATAATCCTTCTCACAATGCAGTTTATGCATCCATGATTGGAAATTTCCAGGACGGCATTACTCCCGGGAAGATTCAGTTTGGCTCAGGCTGGTGGTTCCTCGATCAAAAAGACGGAATGGAAGAACAAATGAATACGCTGAGCAATATGGGCTTGTTAAGCCGGTTTGTCGGTATGACCACCGATTCACGCAGTTTTCTTTCCTGGCCGCGTCATGAATATTTTCGTCGTATTCTTTGTAACCTTATTGGGAATGATGTGGAAAATGGGTTGCTGCCCGGAGATATCCCCTGGTTGGGCAAAATGGTACAGAACATTTCTTACTACAATGCAAAACAGTATTTCGGGTTGTAGAAAAGCTTTACAATCGGGGAAAGGCCTGGCGGAGATAATTGAAATCAGTTTTCTTCAAATCTTATTTCCTGGAGGACCTGTTTCTGAGAACGGGTTTTCATAAAAATGGTTGTGCGGAATGCTCCGTATTTTGTCTGGAGGTTGCCTATACAAAACTCCGACCCGTTATTAGCACCTTTGTGAACAATACGAAATGCTTTAACAGAATAGGAATGGAAAAAATCTTTAAGTATTACCTCTGCCTGGCTACGGCTATAAGACCGGCGTTTATCGTGAAGCGTAATTTCCACCATTTTATCAAAATAACCCGAGAGTTGGTTTGCATCGCCGGTATTCATTGCAGAAACCACATCCTCAATCGAATAAGAGTAACTTCCGGAATAGTTAAATGACAAAAAACCTGTCATTAAGGCGAACAAAACAACTTTAGGTAAAAAGCCATTCATAGAAAAAATTCGTTTGGATTGCTCTAAAAATGTGCCAGATTGGATTTTTAGGTTCTTCCTGTCGAAAAAAAGTCAATAAACACCATAACTTTTAGCGAAGAAACAGGGAACCTGGTGCCTTGGTTATCTGAGGTGATTACTTCAGCGGTCATACTTCTTCAAAACCTGCAAGGGATATTCCCTTACTACAATATTTGAGTCAGGCAACGGTTTTCCCCAAAAATGCACATTATATTCATTTTTCCATATCCCTGCATCATGCCTTTCCGCAAATGCCCTTTTGTTAAATGTAAGATAAGAGTAGTACCCGATTGCAATTACCCCAAGGCTGATGTAAACCGTCTTCCCTATAAAAAAAGCGTACCGCAGGTATTGGTTTTTGTGAACAGGATGCAGCAAAATAACCGCTATAAGTAAAGGTAAAACGGGCACCCAAAATCGCGCATCGTAGGTTGGCCAATTGAAAATAACTACGATGTACCCAAGCAGGTAAATACTGATAACAGAGGGTATCGCGCTCCTGGTTTTTGCAAGCAGCCACAAAAAATAAGCCATGAAAAAA
>CAYMKT010000016.1:36646-38920 GCA_964391065.1 uncultured Terrimonas sp.
TGGATATACCGCAACACATCGTTGCCCAGCCTGAAAGGGGTAAACCAGTTTGCAATATAAGCACCCGATAAAACGACTGTTATTAAAGCAGGTACGGAGCAGAAATTTATTTTCCGGTAAAAGGATTTTTTTTCATTTACGCTCTTTACAGGATTTTTAACGCAACCAATATTAGTCAATTAACCTAATACAAAACATGACCAAATAACGTAATTTCGCGCCATGAAAAGCAAAAAAGTAATGCTGATTATTATGGATGGATGGGGATTAGGAACCGTTAAATCCAGCGATGCCATTCAAAATGCAAAAACCCCTTTTGTTAGCAGTCTTTATGAAAAATATCCCAATGCCACGCTTGTTACCTGTGGTGAAGCAGTAGGTCTTCCAGACGGGCAGATGGGGAATAGCGAAGTTGGGCATTTGAACCTGGGGGCCGGACGTATTGTTTACCAGGAACTCCAACGCATTAACGTGGCAATAAAATCAGGTGAATTCCGAAATAATAAGGTTTTGTTAGACGCTATTCAATATGTTAAGAACAAAAACAAATCGCTGCATTTGCTGGGGCTCGTGAGTGATGGCGGCGTGCATTCCCATATCAATCACCTAAAAGCAATCACTACCGTATGCAAGGAGGAAAACCTGGACAACGTATTTATACATGCCTTTACCGACGGGCGTGATACCGACCCTAAAAGCGGAGTGGGTTTTATTAAAGATTTACAACAACATCTTAGTCAAAGCACTGGTGAAATAGCCACAGTAACCGGCCGCTATTACGCTATGGATAGAGATAAGCGTTGGGAAAGGGTAAAGGTCGCTTATGATGCGCTTGTAAAAGGCGTAGGTGAGCAAACTGATGATGTTATACACTCCATAGAAAACTCCTATGCGGCGAACATTACAGACGAATTCCTTAAGCCCGTTGTTAAAAAACAGACTGAAGCCGGAAAGGGACTTATCAAAGAAGGAGACGCGGTAATTTGTTTTAATTTCCGAACCGATCGCTGCCGGGAAATTACCGAGGTACTCACCCAAACCGATATGCCTGAATTTAACATGCATACCATTCCGTTGAACTATACCACCATGACCGAATATGACAAAACCTTCAAAAATGTTCATGTTATTTTCGAAAATGACAATTTGACTCACACCTTAGGCGAAGTAATAGCCAATGAGGGGTTAAGGCAGATCAGAATAGCAGAAACAGAAAAGTATCCCCATGTTACTTTCTTTTTCAGCGGCGGTCGTGAAACGCCTTTTGAGGGTGAAAAAAGAATAATGGCACCCTCACCTAAAGTTGCCACCTACGATCTAAAGCCCGAAATGAGCGCCTACGAACTTACTGATTCCCTGCTTCCGGAAATAGAAAATGAAAATGCCGATTTTATTTGCCTGAATTTCGCAAATGCAGATATGGTTGGGCATACGGGTGTGTGGAATGCCGTTGTAAAGGCTGTGGAAACGGTAGATTCCTGCGTAGAAAAAATCGTAACCGCTGGTCTGAAGCATAACTATACAATATTTCTTACAGCAGATCACGGCAATGCAGATTATATTATTAATGAAGATGGAACTCCTAATACCGCTCACACGTTGAACCTCGTACCTTTCTTCGTTATTGATAATACCTGGAAAGGGAATTTGAGCAATGGGAAGCTAGGCGATTTAGCCCCCACTATTCTAAAGATGATGGGATTGGCAATTCCTAAAGAAATGACAGGCAATATTTTGACGAACTGACCAATATTCTATTCGCGCAGCACCCAAAGACTGACCAAAAATCAATTTTTTTCTTCATCGGGCAGCACATTGTATCAAAAAATTGTCTAAATTACATGAAATCAACACTGATTTCATGACGGAAGAGGCAATGCTTAAAGGCTGCATTCGCAACCAGGCGGCTGCACAGCAGGAGTTATACTATCGGTATAGCCCAAAAATGCTGTCAGTTTGCTATCGTTACGCCAAAAGCCGGGAGGATGCCGAGGATATGCTTCAGGAGGGTTTTATTAAGATTTTTGCGCAGTTGTCGCAGTTTCAAAACAGGGGCGCCCTGGAAGGATGGATAAGAAAGATTATTGTGCATACTTGCATAAACAATCTTAAAAGGAACAAAAAGTTTTCTGAAAGCGTAGATCTTATTCATGCATCGGGTGTTCATATAAGGGAGGAGAGCATCCCTTCTATTGTGCAGGCAAAACAGGTGGTGGAATGCATCAGAATGTTACCTGTTGGTTATCGAACAGTATTAAACCTTTACGCCGTGGA
>CAYMKT010000016.1:39020-42695 GCA_964391065.1 uncultured Terrimonas sp.
ATTCCTGAAAGAGAAATCGGATCAATATAAAATGTATCCATCCGATAAAGTTTGGAACAACATTCACAGCGCTTCTCATCCGAGGAAAAAGTGGGCGTACATTTCTTTAACGTTAATGCTACTCCTTGGCACCGCTGCGTTCTTAGACTATCACACCTACAATTTAATGCTTCCCGCCGGAAGGGTACTTACTTTTGGTAAGGCTGATTTTCAGGAAACGCCTTCTGCGCCTTCGCACATTCAAAATAACACAACGCTCAATACATCTTCGGATGGTAACGCTCAGGAATTCTCTATAGCGATAAGGGCGGCAAACGCGATTCCCTCTAATCCAAAAAAGGCAGTGACCCACGTGAACCAATCACTTTATAACGGGAGTTATTCCAATACCGGTGAAATAAAGATAACAGGATCACATGATACATTAACCAGTACGAATGCAACCAATTTTACCAAAGCTAAAGTAAATCCGGTAGCTGCAGTTGAGGATGAAAAGTGGGTTAAAAAGGTGCTGTGGGGTGGTGAGGCCTTTAAAAAATCAAAATTTGAATGGCAACTCTTTTTATCGCCAACTTTAAGTTATAGAAAACTTACCAGCAGTACTAATGAAATTACATATGTATATAGAGGTGTTCCCTATGACAATGTTGAAAAAAGCACGCCAGTAAATAATCTGGTAACTCACAAGCCTGCAATTGGCGCCGAAGCTGGTGCGAACCTGATATACAAAGTTAGCAATAGCTTCCTGATAAGAGCCGGAGTACAGTTAAATTATTCAAGATATCAGTTGAGAGCATTTCCCACTAAACCTGAACTAACAACGCTTGCGGTTACTGATAACGGATCCGATTCAATCAACGTTATTTCAACGCTGCAAAACTTTAGTGGCGCCGGCTCATCATGGCTGAATAACGAATACTTTCAGGTATCCATGCCTGTAGGCTTTGAATTAGGACTAATGGGCAATTCTACCCTGAAATGGAATATAGCCGCAAGTGCACAGCCAGTATATAATTTCGCGAACAATGTATACCTGCTTTCAACCGATTTTAAACGTTATGGGCAGGATCAGGCACTTGTTCGGAAATGGAATATAAATGCAGGACTGGAAACATATGTTTCTTACAATATGGGGTCATTTAAATGGCAGGCTGGGCCACAACTGCGCTACCAGCTTATGTCAAGCTACAAAGACCCATACCCCGTAAAAGAATATTTAGTTGATTTCGGGTTTAAAATCGGTGTAACAAAAACAATAAGATAATTCATAGCGGGGATTTTATCCGTGGGTTTTAGTGGGGCAATTTTCTTTGCTGAGGTGTTTCTTTTAAATGTTTTGTTTCGCTATTTTTAGCGGATGAAAAACAAAGTCTTTATCTCCCTTTTCTGTATTCCTTTTGTGCTCCCGGCTTGCAAAAACAACCCGCCATCCGGTACATCAGCAGAGGTGCATTCCAGCAAGCAGTTCTATCCCATCAGTAATTATGTATACGGAGAGCTCAACTACCTCGATTCGATGCCATTGGCTGTTATTAGATACACAACCATTGATGGCGTTACCGATACTTCAGTAGTAGAAAAATCAAAGTTTAAGGGAATCGCTCAATCTTTTTTCACACCCGATATCGGCTCGTCTAAATTTAAAACTCAATATAAGGAGGAGTCGTTTATTGATGCCACATTAGGAACCATAACGTTAACTTATACCGCCACGAATGATACAGCAGAAATAAGGAAAACCGACGTTTTATTAAATCAGGAGGATACAAAGGTTAGAACATTATATGTAGAAAAGAAAATAACAGGAACGGACAATTCTGGGACGCAGAAAATGCTATGGACTACCCATCGCTATTGCCAAATTACAACACTTCAACAAAAAACAGATACGCCTGAAAAGATCATAGTGGAAAAATATGTGTGGGATGACCTTTATTAGGTCCAATATGCTCAATGAGGCTCTCCTTCTCATCAAATGACAAAAGCATTGTTACTTAACCACTAAGCCTGTCCTAATCAATGATAATTGAGCTAATTTTGTGCTGTATTACTCATGACAACGGCCACTTTTCAGGAAATTGTTCACAGCATCCCAATATTACCGGGCATTTATAAATATTATAATGCCGGACATGAATTGCTGTATGTAGGCAAAGCGAAAAATCTTAAGAAACGCGTCAGTTCTTACTTTAATAAAGGCTTTACCAATTATAAAACATTCGAATTAATTCGGCACATTGAAAGCATTGAATTCACGATCGTAGATTCAGAACAGGATGCCTTTTTACTCGAGAACAGCCTTATTAAGCAGTTTCGTCCGAAATATAATATTCAGCTCAAGGATGATAAAAGCTTTCCATTTATCGTCATAAAAAATGAACATTTTCCCCGTGTTTTCCTCACGCGGAGAAAGATCAATGATGGGTCCGACTATCTCGGTCCCTATACTTCTGTAGGGAAAGTAAGGGAATTATTGGATTTTATCCGCCGGACTATTCCCTTACGCACCTGCAAGCTCAATCTTACTCCTCAGAATATAAAAAAAAAGAAGTTTAAGGTTTGTCTTGAATACCATTTAGGTAATTGCAAAGGCCCCTGCGAAGCATTACAAACGGAGGAAGATTACCAGGAAGATTTATTGCAGATAAAAAACCTGCTTAAAAGCAATTTATCGCCCGTTATTAATAAGTTCCGGGAGGAAATGAAAGTTGAGGCACAGCATATGGAATTTGAAAAGGCCGAACTGATCAAAAAAAAGATTGAGTACCTGCAGCATTATCAATCCAAATCTGCAGTGGTAAATAATAAGCTTGGAAATATTGATGTGTTTTCTATTTTGGAAGAGGGTAATATCGCCTACGTAAACTACCTGAACGTAGAAAATGGGTCCGTTGTACAAACGAAAACGATTACTCTTGAAAAAAAAATAGAAGAAACGGCAGCCGCTGTGCTTGAGTTTGCCATTGCCCAATTGAGAGATACTTTTAATAGCAATGCACGGGAAATTGTTACGCCTTTTCCAATCTACTATCCCCAGGAAGGTATTGTTTGTACCGTACCCAAAGCCGGTGATAAGAAAAAGCTTTTAGAATTGTCTCAAAAAAATGTAGATTATTTCCAGGAAGAATTACGGAAAAGGAAGATGCTTCAATTGGACGGAAAGACCGAATCAGAAAAAAAAGGAGTACTTTTTCAACTGCAGAAAGACCTGCAATTACCACAGCTTCCCACCCATATAGAGTGCTTCGATAATTCCAACTTCCAGGGGAGCTTTCCGGTATCTGCCATGGTTTGTTTTAAGATGGGCTTACCCAGTAAGAAAGACTACCGGCATTTCAATGTAAAGACAGTAAAAGGCATCAATGATTTCGCCACGATGAAGGAAGCTGTTTACCGGCGGTACAAAAGATTAGCCGAAGAGAACCAACCTTTACCCCAACTGGTAGTTATTGATGGAGGCAAAGGACAGTTAAACGCAGCATTGGAAGCTATCCACGAACTTGAACTGGAAGGCAGAATGACATTTGTTGGACTTGCAAAAAACGAAGAGGAGTTATTTTTTTGTGACGACGAACAGTCTGTAAAATTAGCCTGGGACAGTGATAGCTTGAAATTGCTAAGGCAGATCAGAAATGAGGTTCATCGGTTTGGTATTAGCTTTCATCGTAAAAAACG
>CAYMKT010000017.1:0-16878 GCA_964391065.1 uncultured Terrimonas sp.
AAAACCCGGCCATTTCATCGGCGCAGTTGGCAATGAGTACGCTTAAAAAATTATCGCCATACCCCAATCCATGCGCTATGCCTGCCGCAACCGCATATATATTTTTTAAAATAGACGCATACTGCACGCCGTATATATCATGATTGATGATTGTGTTAATGTATGGTGTGCCGAATGTATCGGCAATAGCTTTGGTGGGAACATATTTTGTTCCTGAAAAAGTAAGATACGATAATCGCTCAGCCGCCACTTCTTCAGCGTGGCACGGCCCCATGATCGTATAATAATGGTCAATACTGAACTCAAATTTTCGCTTCAGGTAATCGTTCAATAAAATATTTTGTTGTGGCAGCATTCCCTTTACCGCCGAGATTATTTTTTTTCCCGAAAGGTCCTTTGAGGTGAGCCCCGAAAATTGTTGAATTACATAAGCCGACGGGGTAACAATAACAATGTGATCTGAAGCGGCGAATATGTTTTTGGCGTTTGTGTGCAGGGAAAGCAAGCCGGGGTTGAATGATACGGACTGCAGATAATGAGGATTATGATGCCTTTTTAAAATATGCTTCGCCACCATTTCATTACGCACACACCAGTTAATGGGCATATTATTATCGGTAAGCATTTTCGCCAAAGCCGTTCCCCAACTGCCGCTTCCTATTATTCCATACCGCATAAAATAACAAATGTTTGAACCTCAAAAGTAAGTTTCAAACATTTATCAGGAGAATCTAATTTTATCGTTACTGCTTCATCTCGAATAACTGTTCTTTCGGCACCACTATTACTTTTGTTTTGTTACGCAATGTTTTGCTCACAATAGTATAGGGTCCTGTAATTACTTCATCGCCTTCCTGCAACCCATCAGAGATCTCAATATTATTAATGTCCTGTATGCCTGTTTTTACGGCAACCAGTTTCACCAAATTATCTTTCTGCAATACAAATACCACTTCCAGCAAATTATCCCTGTAGTCTGAAATGGGGCTGTTTTGGCTATTGCCACTATTTGTTTGCGGCGCTGCATTTTCAGGTTGCTTCCTGTCCTTGCCCGCATTCACTTCACTCGCCGTATCTGATTTATCGCGGGTAGTTACGGCGTTGATGGGAACAGAAAGTACATTGTAATGTGTTTTGGTTTGAATATCGGCACTGGCGCTCATACCCGGACGGAAAGGGAATTTTTTGGGTTTGGACGGATCAAACAAATCGGCGTAAGACTCGCGTAAAATACGTATACGTACTTCATAATTGGTAACATCGGTGCTGGAGCTTGCAGAAGCAGCGGTTTGTAATGCAGCACCCTTTTGGCTACTGGCAATTTGGGTAACCGTTCCTTTAAACTTACGGGTATCGTAAGCATCTACTTCTATTATGGCTGTATCGCCAACATCAATTTTCTGCACATCATTCTCACCCACTTCCACCCTTATTTCAAAAACGCTGATGTCTGCTACCCGCATCATCTCGGTTCCGGCCATCATGGAGTTACCCACAACTCTTTCTCCTTTTTTTACGCTCAGTAACGACACTACTCCGGTCATAGGCGAAATCAATGCCGTTCTGCTTAAATCCTTGTTGGCTTTTTCGAGATTTGCACTCGCGCTCTTTACCTGCGCCTGGCTGCTCCGGATGCTTTGTAGAGCGGCATCGTAATTAGCCTGCGCGGTTTTTAACGTATTTTCCGCCTGTTCAAATTCAGCTTTTGAAATCACCTTATCATTCAACAATTGCTTTTGCCTGTCGTAGGTGAGCTGGGCAAGATTAAGGGAAGATTTTAACGCTTCCATTTGCGCTTCGGCATTCGATACCAGTGATTGCTGGCTGGCAACCTGCGCTGCCGCCTGGTCGCGTTGTGTGGCGTAAATATCGGCATAAATTTTTGCGAGTACCTGCCCCTTCCGCACACTATCTCCTTCCTCTACAGTAAGCTCTGTTATTTCGCCTGAAACATCGGGACTGATTTTCACCTCAATTTCAGGATATATTTTGCCACTGGCCGTAACGATTTCAACAATGTCCCGCCGCACCACCTTTTCGGAAGACACTTTTAATCCTTCTTCTTTACCTATTACCCCGGTTTTCTTTAACACTAATAACAATACCACCAATGCCACCAGTCCCACTATAATCCAAAGCAGTTTTTTATTCATCTGTTTATTTTTTGTTGTTGTTCGGCCCAATGGAACTCACCATAAAATGATAATCGTTTTAGTACACATTACCCGATCATTTTTATGGTTCATTTCATGAGTTATAGTTTAGTACATACTTATATCATAACCTAATGCCCTGTCCTTTATAAAATTCAAGCACTTTCATCTTGAAAACATAATCGAACTGCGCAATTAGTATATTGATCCTCGCGCTATATAAATTGGTTTGATTGGTTAACCATTCAATGGTTTGCATTGCTCCAATATCATATCTTTTAGACGCCAGTTCAAAAGACCGCTCGGCAATCCTTACTTCTTTTTGCCGGGCATTAAAGGTTTGAAAAGACCCCAGCGCCTGGTTATACGCGGTATGGATTTCTTGTTTTAAAGTAAGGGTATCCTGCTCTATTATTAGCTCGCTATTGACTATATCCAACTTTGCCCTTTCAATGTTTGCCTTGGCCTGCCACCCGTTAAAAATGGGGATCCTGAGCCCTATACCTATTCCTTGTCCGAAATTATTTTTTAACTGGGCTCCATATCCATCCCATAATTGTCCAAAAGTCTTTCCATTCGATATCGTACCTATTTCGGGAGAATATACATATGATTTATTCAGTCCATCCAAAACATACGCATTGGTCACCCGGTCGCCCAGCATTATCGGATCCAGGGTTGTAAAATTTGAATTAAACCTGGATGCCAATTGGCCAAAGAGCGAAATAGTAGGGTACTGCATGCCCTTAACAGCCTGGTAGTTCTTTTGAGATGCAAGCAGTCGCAGGTTATTGACCCTGATTTGCGGTTGTGATTTTAACGCCAAATCATAGACTAACTCCGGGGATGTTTCCAGTATATTGTCAACCGGTATTTGTTCTATATCCGGCACTTCCAGTTCGAAAGGAGCATCAGCGGGAAGGTTGATCAAGGCTTTTAAAGCCAGCTTGTCCAAAGCCACCTGGGTTTGACTGGTAATCAAATTGGCACTGTCCCGAGCTACCTGGGCTTCTAATTCAGCCGCATTTATTTCCGGTAGAGCACCGGCATCTACCTGTTTACGAGTATTTTGATATTGCGCCTGGCTTTGCTTTAATTGTATTTCTGTTACACCAGCCTGCTCAATATCTAACAACACCAGGAGGTATTGGCGTGCCACATTAAGCGAAATATCATTTTTCGCCTTCTCCACCGCTGCCACATCGCCCTGGTAAGCATAATCATTGGATTTAATTGTATTTCGCTGGCTGTTCCAATTAAAGATGTTCACCTGCGTATTAACGCCAATTTGCTGGTACATTAAACTGGCATCGGTATAAATGTTGGTGTTGTAATTCAATGACCGACCAAAAGAAAACCCCTGGTCACTGGATACATTGAGAGAAGGTATTTGCTGAAGTTTGCTTTGCTTAAACGTAATGGCCGAAAGCCTGGCCTGGATATCTGCCTGCCTTACCGAGATATTATTATTAATGGCATACTCTACGCAGCGCCGAAGATCCCATTTGGGATCAGTTTGCGCATGTGTAACCTGGTTAGCCATAATAATTGCCGTTGCAAACAGGCAATACGATAATTTTCTCATGAAACAAATTTATAATATACAAGCGGTTTACTGGCTCCGCATGGATTCAGCATCTCCGTTTGGGCTACAAATATTCAATTAAAAAAACATTTAGCAAAACCCTTCATGTAATATTTAAAGCCTGTTGCAGGTCTTGGATAATATAATCGGGCTCCTCCTGTCCTACGTAAAGCCTCAACATACGTTGTGCCTTTTTGTTAATATCATATTTTTCCGGGCGTACAGAAGCGCATCCCGGAATAATCAGCGATTCATACCCGCCCCAACTCACGGCCATAAGTACATGCTTCAAACTTTCGCAAAAACGTACAATATCTTCAATTTTTTCAACCTTCAGATAAAATGATAAAAGTCCGCATGCGCCCTGCATTTGCTTCTTTGCCAAGTCGTATTGTGGAAAGCTTTCATCATGCGGAAAAAGTACCGACTCTACTTTTGGATGAGCTTTTAAAAAGCTAACTATCTTTTCTGTGTTTTGCGTTACTTTTTGCAACCGCAGGGGAAGGGTCCGCAATCCTCTTATGAGCAACCATGCGTTAAAAGGAGAAATACCGTTACCGGCGGTAAGGTATTCACTATTGAAAATCTTAGCCATCATATCATGGGTGCCGGTTAATACCCCTGCCACCACATCGCTGTGTCCGCCAATATATTTAGTTGCCGATTGCAGCGCCATGTCTATACCGAATGCCAGGGGTTTTTGATACAATGGAGTACAGTAACTGTTATCGCAAATGGTAACAATGTCCTCCGCCTTGGCGAGGTCTGCTACAGCACTTAAATCCTGCAAGGCATAACTCCACGAATTGGGTGATTCCAGGTAGATAACATCCGTATTGGGTAAAATCGCCCGCTCAAAATTTTCTATGCTGGTACCATCTATATAAGTGGTGCTTACTCCAAAGCGTGGTAGTATGGTATCAAACATTCTTCGTGCCCAGAAGTAGGGTTTTTCAACACAAACAATATGACTGCCTGCTTTTACATTAGCCAGCACGGAAGCAAATATGGCCGAAGCTCCACTGTTAAATACCAGGCAATCTTCAGCCTCATCTAAAGCAGCCAGTTTTTTGCGTAATATATCAATGGTGGGATTTAATCCGCGGCTGTAAATATAGCCGCTGTATTCATCTTCAAACAATCTGCGCATATCATCCACTTTTTCAAAAGCGAAATTGCTGGTTTGCATAATGGGTGGGGCAACGGCATGGAAGTATTGGCCGCGCTCTTCGCCCAACTCATTAATGATGTAAGAGATATCCATACCTTCATGTTTTCCTCCTGTGATAAAATATAAAATACAGTGCGGTTGATATCAGCAAAAGACAAACGCCCGTTAGCGCTGCCAGGGGCTTATTGATAGTAACGGCAATGGCAATACCCACATAAAATAAAACAAATATGGCGGTGAGCACAGGCGTCCATTTGGTCCAGGCGCCGGAAACCATATGTTCATTTTTCCTGCGATTTCTTAACACAAAAAGAGCGGCCGCTGAAGCGCTCATGCCAATACCATCGAGAAACATGCTGAATCCAAGTATATTGTCGATCCCTTTACCGAAAAATGTGATGATTACCGCGAGGAGCGAAAAAACCGTTAGCCCACCGGTTAATGCCAGCGTTTTGGGGTGCCGCAAAGAAAAAAAAGCGGGCAATACCTTATCCTGGCTCATGGCATACATTACCCTTGGATTACTCATGAGACTGATATTTACGTAGGCTAAAACGGACAAAAACATCAATCCGTCAAAAACTTTTGCCCCTGTTTTTCCAAACCACGCTTCGCATAATAACGCACCTATAGCAGAAACGTTCTTCATCTGCTCGTAACCTATCACCCTGGTATAGGCGAAGTTAATTCCCATGTACAGCAATAGAACAATGAGCATCCCAAATATGATTGCCCTGGGTAAAATACGGGCGCTTTTTACTTCACTTCCAAAATTGATGGTTTGCTGGTAGCCCCCGTATGAAAAAAATACCGGTACCAAACTGACCATAAAAAGGGAGAACCAGTGACGGTCTTTCAGGTTATAAATGCGCGCACCTTCATTATAGCCATGTGCCGGAACAACCACAGCTTTTAATACACTGGCAATTAACAGTAATACCAACCCTAATTTTATCACCGTAAGCAGGTTCTGCATCCGGCTGCTGGTATGCAAACCAAAAAGATTTACCGTGTAAAACAAACAAACAGCCACTATAGAAATACTCACATTAAAAACCGGCCCGGCAGGCGCTCCAAACAATAAATCACTGATATAGTCGGCGCCAATCAATGCCACTACACCCAGCGATGCAGCATTGCTGATCAGAATAAGGATATTAACCGTGAACCCTACGGCAGGATGATAACACTCGGAAAATACCTTATAATAAGCCCCCATCACCGGTAGCCTCAACCCAATTTCGGCATATATCAGTGCGCCGCATAAGGCCACTAAACCCCCTGCAAGCCATGCCGAAAAAAATATGACAGAAGAACCGGAGGTAGCGGCCACACCTGCCGGTGTGCCAAATATGCCCATTCCAATTACCAGGCTGATAACAATCATGGTCAATGAAAAAAAGCCCAGCTGGTTTTTGGATGTCATGCTATGAAGTTATTCATTTATGCGTATTTTCTGTACAGAAGATGGCAGCCAAACCTGCATGGCATTTGCCCCCCTGTTGTTCCAGCTAAAGTATGGGATAGCAGTAATATTTTTTGTTTGGGTTGAAACCGACAAACCATCATTACCGGCGATAATAACCGGAGCTTTAAAACGGATCACGTTTACACCGCCCAGTAACAAAGGTTCAAAAGCAGTGTCAAAAGTGGTGTTCGGCGGGACGATTAAACCATTTGTGTTCCCCTCATTACCTGCGTCCTCAACACAATACACCAATGGTCCATACTGAAGGGCAACCCTGTTGCTGTTTTGTTTGATCTCAGGGTTACTCACTATTCTCCTTACCTGCATGGGCAACTCAATCGTAACTACGTCTCCCTTTTTCCAAACACGTTTTATAACTGCATATCCACGCTCTAACCTGGTTGCTGCCGGTTCACCATTTACCTGTATCACCGGTTCATCACCTTGCGCGATATCGTAGTGGTACAAATCGCCCGGAACAGGTGTTTTAAGCCATCCGGGAATGCGCACTTTTAATGCAAACTCCTGCTTTTTTTCAGGCGATACTTCGATTTTTACATTGCCGTTCCATGGGTACCCTGTTTCCATATTAAGGACGATATTGTTTTTAAGCAGCGGGATGCGGGTAGCGCTGCCTACGAAAAGATTTATCCAAATGGCATCGGCCGATTGTGCGTAAATATAATTCCCTACAGCCGTTACAAGTCGGGCTATATTCGAAGGGCAGCAGGCGGTGCCAAACCATTCACTGCGGGTATCATTACCCGAAGATGCCAGCGGGTTGCCGTAAAAAAAACGATCCCCGGAAAGCGATAAACCATCAAGCGCCCCGTTATACAAACTCCTTTCGAGTACATCAATATATTGTGCATTGCCCGAAAGCATGTTCATCCGCTGATTCCAGAAAACCATACCCACGGATGCGCAGGTTTCGCAATATGCAGTGCTATTGGGCAAATCGTATGGCGTACCAAAACCTTCATTCTTTCCCTGGGCTCCAATACCCCCGGTAATATACAGGTGCCTGAATACTACATCCTTCCAAATGGAGTCCATTGCGGTAATATATCCCGCATCATTGGTAACGGCAGCCACATCGGCCACGCCGGTATAGAGATACATCGCTCTAACGGCATGCCCAGTAATTTTTCGCTGCTCTTTTACCGGTAAGCCGTCCTGGCAATATTCGGGATCTTTCCACTGATCCCATATCATACCCCTGCCATTTCCGTGCCCCCGCTGTTCCAGGAACCAGTTCGACAATTCGAGGTATCGCTTGTTGTTGGTGTGATGGTATAATTTCATCAGCGCCAGTTCAATTTCCTGGTGCCCGCTTACCCAGGGCCTGTTTTGCCGGCGAAATACGGAATCAATATGATCGGCAAAATGAACAGCGGTGTTCAACAGTTTGTCTTTACCAGTGGTATTATAATAAGCTATCGCCGCCTCAATAAGATGACCCGCGCAGTAATCCTCATGCTTTTCCATGTCGGTCCAGCGCTGGCTGATATCCGTTAGTTCGTAATAAGTATTGAGGTATCCGTCTGGCAATTGTGCTGCAGCTATTTTATCAATCCATTCATCCGTATTCTTTTCCAGTTGGGCATTGGGATGATTTTTCAAGGAATAAGCGATGGCTTCTATGGCTTTGTACACATCCGAGTCATCATAATAAATGCCTTCGTGTTTACCTGAACGTTTGGCGGCTTTTTCAAAATTGCGGATACGGCCCGTTTTGTTTTGCGTATAATTAACGCATGCATCAATGGTAGCGGTTGCCACGGTTTCCATCCTTGTCCTCCAGAATTGATCTGTAATGGATACTCTTGAAAAATCTACCGGAGTTAATTTTTGTGCGGAAGACTGACTGTTGGCGGTAAAAAAAACGGGGATGGAAATGAAAAAAATCAGAATGTGTTTCTTCATTAATAATTGTTTTAAACAGTGTATTACCCAAAAGTCAGGACTTCAACCCCGGAAAGTTACAAAACCGGCGCTAAACAAAAAGGCGAGAGAGATGCACGATCTCTTTCGCCTCTATAAAAAATTAAATCTTTTGCATTACCCAAGATAAGATCTCAGCATCCAGGCCATCTTTTCATGCTGCTTCAGCAGCCCCGTCAGAAAATCGCTGCTGCCGATATCTTTATATTTTTCGTCAAAATCTGCAATTTGCTTGCGCAGGTTGTTGATGATTTGTTCATGATCTGCATCCAGGTTGGGAATCTGCTGTTTAAACCCGGTAGGAACCGCTGGCTCGTCTAATTTTGCCAGTTTTAGCAACTCTTTTAACCTTCCCTCCGCGTAATGCCCAATTGTGCGTATACGTTCGGCTATTTCATCTATAATTTCAGCCAGTTCTGTATACTGCGCTTCATACAATTTGTGCAATTCCATAAAACTGGGGCCCTCAACATTCCAGTGATAGCTCCGGGTTTTATTATACAGAATGTGTTCATCTGCCAAAATCTGGTTTAAAATGCCGGCAACGGCCTGGCGATTTTTTTCTGTAATACCAATATTTACTTTAGCCATGTCTATTTTTTTAAAACTAACTGCAATAATTAAACCAATGAGAAAGAAAGGATGGAGCAGGAGTTACTGAAACTGGTACCTTTCATTAAGATTCTTTCACTGCCAGTCTGAAAAGCCCCGCTGTAATACTTTTCAGCCCATTTCATTTTCAACACGAACGGAATCAGTTGCTAAAGTTATGAAATAACTTTTTTCCTGATACGCAGGCAGGGGGGAATTTTTTCTACAAAAAAACCATAGCACTACGTTGAAAAAATGTTAGCGCACATTAAAGTAACGATTTTACCTTCTCAATTACCTCCTGCAGTCTCGAAGCGTCCTGCCCACCCGCCGTAGCCAGGTTTTTTTGTCCGCCGCCTCCGCCTTTAATGAGCGGGGCAATATGTTCCTTAATAATTTTACCGGCATCTAACTGCTTAGCTGTCGCTACTACGTCGGACATGCCTATAGCCACAAAAGGTTTTCCATCTATATTAGCACAGAGTACGATTACGTAATCACGAAGATTATTTCTTACGTCGAAGCAGAGCTTTTTGAGTGAATCCGCGTGGCTTACCTGGATGATGCCGCCAATAAAAGTTATGCCATTTACTATTTCATCTTTCTGTAGCAACTCATTCCTTACCTGCACCAATTGCCGTGCTTCGAGGCTTTCAATTCTCTTTTGCAGTCCATTCTTTTCTTCCATCAATTTTTCAATGGACTTTACGGGGTCTTGGGTTTTCAGCAATTCGGTGATCTGCTTATAGCCAGTCATCCTGTCGTAGCCATATTGCAATGCGCCGGGACCGGTTAATGCTTCAATGCGTCTCACCCCTGCCGCCACTGCCGCTTCAGAAACAATGGTAAACAAACCTATCATACCGGTATTGCCCACATGCGTGCCACCGCAAAGTTCAACGGAATAATCAGGATCGATGGTCACTACCCGCACCACATCACCATATTTTTCACCAAACAAAGCCATGGCGCCTATTTGCAGGGCTTCTTCCTTTGGCAGTTCTTTGATGACCACCGGAATGTTCTGCCGGATCTTTTCATTCACCAATTTCTGTATTTCCCAAAGCTCATCTTCTGTAACTTTTGCAAAATGCGAAAAGTCGAACCGCAATTCCCCGGGTGCTACCAACGAACCTTTCTGCGCCACATGCTTTCCAAGCACCTGCCTCAATGCGGCATGCATCAAATGGGTGGCCGTATGGTTGTACATGATTTGTAACCTGCTTTCGGCATCTACAACAGCCGTCACCGGCAGGGTAATGTCTGAAGGTAGTTTTTCAACAAAGTGGATGATGAGATCATTTTCTTTCTTTGTATCTGTAACGGCAATGCTGTCGTCGCCGAACCGAAGTGTTCCTTTGTCGCCCACCTGGCCGCCACTTTCGGCGTAAAAAGGAGTGGTTTCCAACACCAGTTGGTATTGTTCTTTTCCCTTCGCTTTCACTTTCCGGTATTTCAATAC
Organism: uncultured Terrimonas sp.; assembly: GCA_964391065.1. Classification (GTDB taxonomy): domain Bacteria; phylum Bacteroidota; class Bacteroidia; order Chitinophagales; family Chitinophagaceae; genus Agriterribacter. The sequence goes on from CAYMKT010000017.1 coordinate 10,375, forward strand.
CTGGGTTTCAGTGGTTAGATCGGTATATCCCACGAAGGCCGTTTTGCCGGCTTTATTAACTTCTATCCAATCTTCGGTGTCTACGGCAGTGGCGGCCCTGCTTCGGTTTTTTTGTTCCTGCATTTCCTTCTCAAATCCGCTCTCATCCACTTCCAGCTTATTTTCAGCGGCAATAAGCCTTGTTAAGTCGATGGGAAAGCCAAATGTATCATATAATTCAAATGCATCGCTTCCTGAAATGATGCCGCGGTCGCTACTGTGAGCTACAATATCATCAATGCGTTTTAAGCCTTTTTCGAGCGTCCTTAAAAATCCCTCCTCCTCCTCACGCACCACCCTGCTTACAAAGTCAGCCTGCTTTTCCAACTCCGGGAAAACCTGATCGAACTGCCTGCCTAAAATCGGGACTAATTGATGCAACAACGGCTGCGTATAACCGAGGTAAGAGTAATAATACCTTACTGCCCTTCTCAATATCCTTCTAATTACATAACCGGCGCCGGTATTAGACGGTAATTGCCCATCTGCGATGGTAAAGCTGATGGCCCGGATATGATCGGCCAACACCCTAAACGCTACAGCCTCTTTACTATCGCCGAAATCATATTTTTTGCCGGTTATTTTTTCAATTGCTGCAATTGTTCCTGTAAAAACATCGGTATCGTAATTGGAATTTTTTCCCTGCAACACCCGCACTAATCTTTCAAACCCCATTCCCGTATCCACATGCCGGGCAGGCAGTGGCTCAAGGCTGCCATTTTTTAAGCGGTTAAATTGTATAAATACATTATTCCATATTTCTATTACCTGCGGGTGATCGTTATTGATCAGGGTGCTGCCATCTGTTTCATTTCTTTCTTCATCATTACGGCAATCCACGTGTATTTCGGTGCAGGGCCCGCAAGGCCCTGTTTCTCCCATCTCCCAAAAATTGTCTTTCTTTTTGCCCTGCAAGATCCTTTCTTCCGCAATCACTTTCTTCCATTCCAAATATGCTTCTTCGTCCTTAGGCAGACCTTCTTTTTCATCACCTTCAAAAATCGTAACATACATTCGATCTTTAGGAATTTTATATATTTCCGTGAGTAGTTCCCAACTCCACGCAATGGCTTCTTTTTTAAAATAACCCGATTCGGGGTGGGTGGGATCTCCAAAACTCCAGTTACCCAACATCTCGAACATGGTATGATGATAAGTATCCACACCCACTTCTTCAAGGTCGTTGTGTTTACCACTTACCCGCAAACATTTTTGTGTATCGGCCACCCTCGCATGTGCCGGCTTCCTGTTTCCCAGGAAATAGTCCTTAAACTGGTTCATGCCGGCATTGGTAAAAAGCAATGTTGGGTCGTTTTTAATAACGATAGGCGCAGAGGGAACAATGTGATGGTGTTTCGACCTGAAAAAATCAAGAAATGCCTGCCGGACCTGCACAGAAGTCATCATAACTCCGTATATATTTTTTGTGGTGTTTGAATCTTAAAATTTTATATTTGCTTTGACCCGCAAAACAGGGGGCGAAGGTAGTTAAAATATGGTTGGATTTTTGCGCACAGGCAAAGCCGGCAACAGATACCTGCTGCATGAAAAAAATAAAGTACTACTACAATACAAATACACTCCGTTACGAAAAGCTGGTGGTTCCTCTGCGGGTTAAGCTCTTACGCGTACTGGGATTTTTAGCCGCTGCATTGGTAACAGCATTAATAATAGTGGCCATTGCGTTCAGGGTAATTGATTCGCCCAAAGAAATGATCATGCGGAAAGAAAACGAACGGATCAAAAACGATTACCGGCTGCTGAACAACAACGTTCGATTGCTGCAACAGCAGATGGCAGAACTCGAAAAGAGAGACAATCATGTATACCGCGAAATATTTGAAACTAACCCTGTTCCGGATAGTGCCAGGGCGAAACGAATGGAAAAACAGCAGGAGGTGCAGTTAGCGGAAAGTATGGAAAACAATGAACTTGCTCATTCCATTGCCGCCACCTTAGACAACCTCACCCGCCGCATAGCTTTTCAAAAAAAATCGTTCGAAGAAATTGAGGTAATGATTAAGGATAAGGAAAAGCTGCTGGCAGCCACCCCCGCCATTCAGCCGGTGAGCAATAAAGACCTTAACCGCATTGCCTCGGGCTTTGGTTACCGGATAGACCCTGTGTATAAAACCGTTAAAATGCATGCGGGTCTGGATTTCGCCGCTCCCCAGGGAACACCCATTTATGCTACGGCGGATGGCGTAGTGCGATTGGCCGGAAATACCGGTAACGGATATGGCAACCATGTTATCATTAACCACGGTTACGGATACGAAACCTTGTACGGGCACCAATACCGTATTAAAGCTAAAGCAGGACAACGGGTGAAACGGGGAGAATTGATAGGTTGGGTAGGCAGCACGGGCAAATCCACAGGACCACATTTGCATTATGAAGTGCATAAAAACAAGCGCCATATTGACCCCATCTACTTCTTTTATAACGACCTTACCCCTGAACAATTTGACCGTATACTTAAAATTGCTGCCTCGGGCAACCAGAGTTTTGACTAAATGTTGATAATTCGCGGCATCATTTTTTCTGCATACCGTTAATTTAGTAGTATGTCAAAGCAATTAGACTTATTCGGATCTATAGTTGAAACAGAACATGCGGCTCCGGCTTCAGCAGAAAAAGCCAGTGAGCAAACCCTGCCGGCAGATAATAATAAGGTAAATAACGAGGCAGCCATATTTGAAACAGGGCAGCCGGACCCTCCTCCCCAGTCCGAAATGGTGCAACCTGAAGCAGGCAAGCATAAAAAACCTTCACCGAATCATGTAAAAAAAGGTAAAAGGGGCCGAAAGTCAATAAAAGATATGGACTCCGAATCCGCCATGATCAGCATCCCTGACGATGAAGTACTTTTTAAAAAGCAATATTACAGTATCGGGGAAGTAGCCGGAATGTTTAATCTCAACAGTTCTTTGCTCCGCTACTGGGAAACAGAATTTGACATTCTAAAACCGCGGAAAAACCGTAAAGGCGACCGGCATTTCCGGCCCGAAGACATTAAAAACCTTTCACTCATACACCACCTGCTGCGGCAAAGAAAATATACCATCGAAGGCGCGAAGGACTACCTTAAAAAAAACAAGATCAAGGCTCAACAAAACTTCGAACTCATACAACGCCTGCAAAAGCTCAAAGGGTTTTTATTGGAGCTCAAAGCAGGTTTATAAAATCATAATTAAGCAAAACATAACAATTAACGGCTTTTTATTTGCCGGTATAACAAAAGTCAAAGAAATGGGTAAATAGAAATATTTAAACAACGCACTCGTTTTTTTAACTGCACAATTGTTTATGGCTATGATTAATCCTGTCCGAATCCTTTCTGCATTCCTGGCAATGGGAATGTGCTTTGGTTTTCAAAGCGTTAGCAATAGCTCCCGGGTTTTAAAACAGATTCCTTTATTATCTTCAGACACATCGGCAAACAACGGCAAACATAAAACGGCCGGCGCAGTTCCGGCATCATCCTATAGGTTAATCATTAAAAAGGGCGCCTACGAAATGACCCTTTTTGATGAGGAAGGCTGGTATGGTACCTATCCGGTTGTTTTTGGCAATAAAAGCCAGGCCGATAAGCGCATGGAAGGGGACAGACTGACACCTGAAGGTCATTTCAGGATAGTTGGTAAAAAAATTCATAAACAATGGGGCAAGTTCCTGATGCTTGATTACCCTACTAAAGAAAGCATAGAAAAGTTTAAGTCATTAAAAGCGTCAGGCAGCATCCCTAAAAAAGCCACTATTGGTGGTGGAATCGGCATTCACGGCACCCGCCCCAATGAAGAATGGGTAATCGATAAATACATTAACTGGACTGCCGGATGTATTTCAGTCCGGTATTCCGACATGGATGAATTATACGATATGCTTCCTATAGGAACTGAAGTGATCATTGAAAAATAGCCAGCCCAGCTATTGCAGAGGCGTACAACGCTTTGCTTCTTATCCTGTACTCCCTTTATACGCTCTCGTTTAACATTTGATAAATTGGCGGCTTATATATCTTTTAAGTCCGCCGAAGCCGCCGGTCAGTTACCATTAGTATATTAACAAAAGCCGTTGCAGCGAAAGTGCGCATAATACAATCTGTTATGTATGTGCTTACTTTATTCCGTACATGTAACAACATAACGGATTCAAAAAAACCCCACACTGCCTGCCGTGGGGTTTTCTTATTACAACGGGTTTACTTTATCTTCAACAGATGAAAAGAGCGCTTTTATACTTACTGCTATATTCTCCTTTTATTGTATCGGCGCAAGACAGCACAAAAAGCCCCATAATGGTGCAAACCATCGGCAAACTCCCTTTTTTAAAATACGGATTGGGAGAAGACCGGTTAGGGGGCGCTAAAATGACTTACCTCGATTCGGGTATCGTAATGCAGGTAGTTGATTCCGTAAAAAATGACTATAAAGTACAACTCTCCAAAAATCATTTTGCCTATATTGAGAAATCCAGTACACAATGCCTCCCATTAAAAATACCAGGTCCTTATTATCTCACTTCAAGCTGGAAAGCTTATGGCGATGAGCAATTCGATTATGTTACCATACTACTGGATGAGCGGCTGCCTTACCGAAGCGTACAACAAATCAATCCCGCCCGTATTGTAGTAGATATTTTTGGCGCCACATCCAATACAAACTGGATCACACAATTAAGATCATTAAAAGAAATAAAAAACACCTGGTACGAACAGGTTGAGGACGACGTGCTGAGGGTTTTTATTGAATTGAAACATGCGCAGCATTGGGGTTATCATATCGCCTACGACAGCACAGTCCAGAAACTGATCATACGTGTAAGGCGGCAACCAAAAGAGTTGAAACTACGAAAACTTAAAATCGCCATTGATGCCGGGCATGGCGGAGAAAACATTGGCGCTACGGGTGTTAACAGTAAAATAATGGAGAAAGAGTATACACTCAAAATCGCACAGGAATTAAACAAATTATTGAAACGGAAAGGAGCATCAACGTTTATGACAAGGGAAAAAGATACTACCCTTGGCATGCCCGAACGCATAGAAATGTTAAGAGCGGAAAACCCCGATATACTCATCAGCATACATCTTAACTCGTCCGGCAACGCGTTGGTAAAGGGCACGAGCACCTATTATCGTTATATCGGGTTCAGAAGCCTGTCCCGGTCAATCCTTAACCAGATGCTGGAACTCCCCCTGGTTGAAACCGGAAATATTGGCGGGTTTAATTTCGCACTGAATGGGCCCACCGATTACCCCAACAGCCTTGTTGAAGTGGCATATTTAAGCAATGCAGATGATGAAAAGCAGATTTTAAACCCGAATTTTCACAAAGCAGTGGCAAAGAAAATAATTGAAGGCATACAAGACTGGTTAAAAGAAATTAAATAACCATTATTATAATTTAAGCCGGCATAACATTTCCCTTCGTAAGTTTGTTACCAGCTCCAAAAACAAAATAAGCGATAGTAATAACTTAAATACAGCAGCAATGAGCGACAATACATTCATTCACCATGTTTATTTTTGGTTGAATAATGCAGAAAGCCAGGAAGATTTTGAGCAGTTGGTTTCAGGATTAAAAAAGCTTTCGGCCGTTACCAGTATTCAATCTTCTTATATCGGCAAACCAGCCGATACCAACCGTGATGTAATTGACCGCTCTTATTCCGTGTCGTGGATGCTGATATTCAATAATAAGTCAGACCAGGACAGTTATCAAACAGATCCCATTCATTTAAAATTCATTGATGAATGTAAGCACCTGTGGAAAAAAGTAGTGGTATTCGATTCCGTAAACGTGTAATGCAATTTTTCAAAATGAGTTATTGTACCTATGTAAACGGACTACGGGAAGCAGACGGAAACGTGCATAAGGATTATCACGATAAATACTATGGCTTTCCGATCGAAGACGACAATGAATTATTTTGCCGCCTGATACTGGAAATCAACCAGGCTGGATTGAGTTGGACCACCATCTTAAAAAAACAAGAGGGGTTCAGAAAAGCCTATCATCATTTTAACATTGCCCGTATTGCAAAGTACACGGAGAAAGACCGGGAGCGCCTTTTGAATGACGCCGGCATCATCAGAAACCGGTTGAAGGTAAATGCGGCGATTGAAAATGCAAAAGCTGTATTGCAGATTCAAAAAGAGCACGGTTCATTTAAGCGCTGGTTAGACCATCATCATCCTAAAACCAAAGAGGAATGGATGAAAATCTTTAAATCCACTTTCAAATTCACCGGGGGAGAAATTGTAAATGAGTTTTTACTGAGCACCGGTTACCTGCCGGGCGCCCACAGCGCTGATTGCCCCATTTACAGGAAAATCATAAAGAGCAAGCCAGCCTGGAAAAGCAAGACTATTGGTTCTTAATAGCTTCCTCCATTAAATCTTCCAAACTTAAATGCAATCCTACGGTATACCTTGCACCATTATATTGCCAGGGCACACTC
>CAYMKT010000017.1:16978-22344 GCA_964391065.1 uncultured Terrimonas sp.
ACTTAAATGCAATCCTACGGTATACCTTGCACCATTATATTGCCAGGGCACACTCATCAAAAACATATCTTGTTCTCTCATTCGCATAATCTCCATTCGCACTTCCCACGCTTCCTACCACGGCAACATGAGCTTGTCCACCATCCGTAAATAGCGGGGCATTTACGGCATTCGGTTTATAGTAATAACGAGTGCAACTGCTGAGGAATAAAAACACAATAGCACTATAAAGTATGGTTGTCCTTTGTCTCACATTATTTTTTTTTGTACCCAATAAGCGCTCCAATGCAACGGATATACGGTAAACCATAAACATTCTTTCTGCTTTTTAGATTATTTTTGCGGTATTGATACCAAGCTTTTGACCTAAAAGCTCAGGGATACGCTGCATCAGGCATATTTAATACAATCCTCAACATCTGAATATGCAGAAAAAATTACAACCGGTGCGGATATTTAAACAAGTGTATGGGACATTAGTAGTGTTATGCTTGTGTTCTTGTGTAGCCTCGGCCGACTCCCTTCCACCACGCTATCTTAAGTTCACCTACTTGTGCCAGGTTACCAATATTCCCTCTGATGCAAAAGAATTAGATTGGTGGATCCCTGTTCCTTCTTCCGATGATCGTCAGACTGTGGAACTTTTGTCTACAGGACCGGCATTGGGAAAAATAACGACAGAACAAAAATATGGCAACCGGATGTATTATAAACATTACCATCTCAGCAATATAAATCCTGCCGATACTTTAACCATCACGTTGAGCTATAATGTACAATTGAGCGAAAAAACCGTACCGCAAGCGAAAGTGCTGAGTAGCTTACCCAAGACTGTTACCGGAAAAGAGATGGATGTTTATTTATCCGGCACGCGGCTCATTCCATTGGAAGGGCCCATCACATCCCTGAATCAACAATTGCAGCTTCAGAACGAACCTATTAAGGCAGCGCGACAGATATATGATTACCTGATTGACAATATGGTTTACGACTATAAAGCACCCGGAGCCGGTGTGGGTGATGTGGTTTGGGCTTGTAACAGCAAAACCGGAGATTGCTCGGACTACCATTCCATTTTTATTGGACTCTGCAGATCCTCCGGCATTCCTGCAGATCACGTATTTGGTTTACCATTGAGATCAAATCAGGATAAAGGGGTGGTGAAAGACTGGCATTGCTGGGCAAGGTTTTTTGTAAAAGGCCCAGGCTGGATAACCATCGATGCTTCAGAGGCCGATAAGCATCCGGAGCTGCGGGATTATTTATTTGGTACGCTCAGCGATCAGTATCTTACCCTTTCGCATGGAAGAGATGTAGTGCTTGAACCCGCTCAACAAGGTCCCCCTTTGAATATTTTTGCCGATCCATATGTGGAAGTAGATGGCAAGCCTTTTACGGGAGTTAAATGGGTTGGATCTTTTGAAACGTTGAAAAAGGATTAATGGATCGTCCCGTTGCAGAATACCGGCTTATTTCTTCAGTATAAATATCTGAACATAAGGTTTTCCCTCCTTTTTTACCCGGCGGTTGTATGCAATCATTTTTCCATCGTTCGACCATATAGCCGAGCCTACCGGCGCATCGGCACTGCGGGGTGTTAGGCGTTCCGAAACATGGGTTTGCAAACCGGTAATGAAAACACTATTGTCGGCAATATAGGACACATAGGTATTATCGGGACTTATGTTAATCGGCCCCTGAACCGGAAAATCGTTATAGGTAACCTGGGTTATGGCGCCTCCGTTAGGCGAAACCGCATATACCTGTACCATGCCCTTATCGTCGTTAGCCATAAACAATATCCATTTACCATCGGCAGTACTGCGAAGCCAATGCCTTGGCCCCTGCACCCCTTTTTCGGTATGCGTAATTCTCCTTTGCACAGTACCCTGGGGCGGATTGGGCCTACTGGTGGTGGTTCCCTCTAAAGGGCTACCCGGCACAGCTTGGGTAATATCATCCGGAATATCAGTCACAAAAACTTCGGCGATGGTTTCGTTTTTTGCATTACGCACATTTCCCTGGAATGCAACGGCTCTATGCTGCCAGCTACTATCGGCTTTTTGATAGCCATTTTCCCCAATCCAGCCTTCATCAAATGCCTTATCAATTTCGTCGGTGCCCGGCCGGGGATTTTCGGTTACCCTGGCCACTACGGCAGCAAAATATTGTCCATCGTTATTTTCCATAGAAGCATCACCTGATACCCCTACCTGTTGGGGAAACATAACGGCAATGGTTCTTAAATCTTTAACAGTGGTATCTGTTTTACCCAATTGCTCCATAATATAATCGTTATAGGTAAAACTGATCCACTTTCCATCACCACTCCAGCTATGTGCATGTGTGCCTCCCCGTAAGGCCCCGGGTGTAAATGGCGGGGTGATGTCGCGGGCATCAAAAAATAACGGCTGAAAGGGCTCGTGAATAGGTATACCAACCCCGGTACGGCGACTGAACCCATAGGGCATTTTTGCATTGGCATTGCGGATGCCATGAATGAATAAAACGGTTGGATCAACCGGTGAAAAGGTAGCGGCGCCTACTCCCGGGCCATATTCCGTTTGATTCTGGGTTTGATACAATGGCTTTATTTCTCCTGTTTCCACATTCACCATTTCAATACTGCCGGTAACCCCTATACCATCGTCGCTGTTCCGGGTATCGTATACAATCCATTTGTCATCGGGAGAAAAAACCTGGGTGGAATTCAAAAAATGCCCTTTTGCGTCATGTGTAAGCTGGGTTTCGGTAAACGGCATTGGCGCTTTTGTTTTTTTATTTGAACAGGAAGCCATTAAAAAAATACCACCAAGCACAATCGCTAAAATAGTTCTATATGGCCTATACATACCCACAGTAGAGCCAAAAAATAACGTGCGATACTGCAAAGAATCAAATTAAACTCGCTGTGGCCTTCTATTGCTGCTACCATGTTGCAAAGAAACTTATCATTTTAACAGTTTACTGATACGCTGTTGCAAAGATACCGGCAGTTAGTTCAAGCCATTTTTTAGTTGCTCCGTAATTTTGCAATATGGAACATATCAGATGGAAAGTTGAAGGAATGGATTGCACCAACTGTGCTCTTACCATTCGCCGCTACCTCGAAAAGGAAGGACTTAGCGACGTTAAGGTAAATTTTGTTGATGGCGATGTGGCGTTTGCGTTAAATGGTGGGCCTACTGTGCAGGAAATACGCAAAGGAATAGAAGGATTGGGTTACCATGTAGCCGGCAATATAGAATCGAACGCAACCACCCCTTCCCCGAGGCGGATCAATTTGCATTTAAGGTATATGCTGATTTGCTTACCCTTTACCCTGCTGTTGCTTTTACATATGGTGCATGGCTGGCTGGGCTGGCATTGGCTGATGAACCCGTGGATACAGTTAGCCCTATGTCTTCCCGTGTACATTACAGGGATGTCGTATTTTGGGAAAAGTGCGGTTAAAAGCCTGCGCAACGGCATTCCCAACATGAATGTGTTAATTGCTGTTGGCGCTACTGCTGCATTCGCTTACAGCCTTACCGGAACACTGCTCGGATTGGGTGAAGATTATCTTTTTTACGAAACTGCAGCTACGATTATTACCCTGGTATTTTTTGGCAATTATTTGGAAAGCGCTTCCATTCAATCTACACAAAAGGCACTGAAGAGCCTCGTGAAGTCGCAAAAAACCATGGCCAATATGATTGCTTTTGATGAAGATCACAACGAGGTAATTATGCCGGTTGACAATGCAGATCTTCGCTCCGGCGATCTCATACTCATTAAAAATGGCGAGCAGGTACCCGCAGATTCAAAAATTTTATGGGGTAGCGCCAGTGTAAATGAATCGATCCTTACCGGCGAAAGCTTACCGGTTGAAAAAAGCCCGAAAGACATGCTGATTGGCGGAAGCTTGCTCGTTAATGGCACTGTGAAAGCACAGGTAACCGCCGCTTCGGATAATTCGGCGTTGACTAATATTGTAAACCTGGTAAAACAGGCGCAAAACGACAAGCCTCCCGTACAGCAGATGGCAGACAGGATCAGCGCTGTATTTGTTCCCACCGTAATTGCAATTGCCGCGCTCACGTTTGTGATCAACTATTTTGTATTGGGCGATTTTACCAATTCATTAATGCGCAGTATCGCGGTGCTGGTTATCTCCTGCCCCTGTGCACTGGGACTGGCAACACCGGCTGCTGTTGCCGTTGGGCTGGGACGTGCGGCCCGAAATGGCGTATTGTTCCGTAATGCGAAAAGCCTCGAACTTTTTAAGGATATTCAACAGGTGGTATTTGACAAAACGGGAACCTTAACCACCGGCGAGTTGACTATTGATCAATTTAAATCAGTTAGCGATGCCGTTGGAGAAGAAGAATTAAAAAGAATTGCTTTTTCACTGGAAAAATATTCTAACCATCCTCTTGCAAAAAGTATTACACTGGCATGGAAAACGAAAAATGATATCCGGTGGAAAAATATTGAAGAAATAAAGGGATTTGGAATAAAAGCCACCAGTAAAGAGGGCGATGAATACATAGCGGGCTCTTACAAAATAGCATCCGCCCTTACCACAGACAACACGCATAATATATATCTTATCAAAAACAATGAACTGCTGGGGTGGATAGATGTAAAAGACGATATACGGCCGGAAGCAAAAACGGTTATCGATTATCTCCACAAAAAGGGCATTACCACTTACCTCCTTAGCGGCGATAGTGTAGTGAAATGCAGGCAACTCGCCGCCACGCTGGGTATTGATAAAGTGATGGCAGAACAAACGCCGGAACAAAAATTAACCACTGTTGAATCGCTTACCAAACAAGCGCCAACGGCCATGGTGGGAGATGGCATTAATGATGCACCAGCACTTGCGAAAGCTACTATCGGCATTTCTTTAAGCGATGCCTCGCAAATTGCCATGCAAACTGCTGATGTGGTGTTAATGAATCATGGTTTAAAAAACCTGCCGTTATCGTTGGGCTTGGGCAAACACACTTTTTTAACCATCAAACAAAACCTGTTTTGGGCATTTTTTTACAATATCATCGCCATCCCTATTGCAGCATTTGGTTTTCTTAACCCCATGTTTGCAGCTTTAGCAATGGGACTGAGCGATGTGGTGCTGGGCATTAATTCAGGAAGATTGTTTGTAAAGAAGGTGATATGATAATGGGGTAACCGGGTGGCAGGTGGCAGCAATCAGGTATCAGGTATGAGCTATCAGCTATCGGCTGTGAGCTATGAGCGAAACATGTCTTGTCCTGATTCTTCTCTTCGGATTTCGAATTTGCGGCTTCAGGCTTTGTCTCTTGTTTTCTGTTTCTTTCTTCGAATTTCGATTTTAAGTCTTCAAGCTTTATTTGTCTCTT
>CAYMKT010000017.1:22444-28673 GCA_964391065.1 uncultured Terrimonas sp.
ATTTCGAATTTCAAAACTTACCGCTTTATCTGATATTTGCCTTTCATACTTGAAGTTTGTCCACCATCCATTCCATATTACAGTCTAACTGGGGATACAGCAGTTTCCGTCCGTTGCAGGAAGATATCATCGAATCTGTACTCAGCGGGCATGATACCCTGGCTATCATGCCTACGGGTGGGGGGAAATCTATTTGCTTCCAGGTGCCGGCGCTGGCTTTAAAAGGCATTTGTCTGGTAGTAACGCCCTTAATTGCATTAATGAAAGACCAGGTGGAAGCCCTGCAATCGAAAGGTATACTGGCGCTTAGCCTGCATTCCGGTATGAAATTTCAGGAAGTAAAAAAAACATTGGATAACGCATTATACGGGAATTTTAAATTCCTTTACGTATCGCCGGAAAGATTAGAAACCAGTCTATTCAAAGAATACCTGCCGGCTTTACCGCTTAACCTGGTTGCGGTAGACGAAGCGCATTGCATTTCGCAATGGGGATATGATTTTCGTCCTGCCTACCTCAATATTGCCGCCATTCGGGAAGAGAAACCAAAAGTTCCGGTTCTGGCGCTAACGGCCTCGGCCACCAAAACCGTCCAAAACGATATTTGCGATAAGCTACAATTCAGGCGTACGCAATTATTTCAGCAATCGTACGAACGGCCCAACCTTTCGTACAGCGCATTTAAGCAGGATATTAAAGTAAATAAGCTGCTGAACATCTTACAAAAAGTGCCTGGTTGTGGCATCGTGTATTGCCGCAGCCGTAAACGAACAAAAGAAATAGCGGAACTCCTGCAATTGCACCATATTAATGCCGACTACTACCACGCCGGCCTGCCGTATGAAGAAAGAAATGAAAAGCAGGAAAACTGGCTCAACGATAATACCCGCATTATGGTATGTACAAATGCGTTCGGAATGGGGATCGACAAGCCCGATGTAAGAACGGTGGTGCATATCGATATACCCGATTCTCTCGAAAGCTATTACCAGGAAGCGGGTCGCGCGGGAAGAGATGGCAAAAAATCATATGCTGTTTTATTGTACCGGGAGGTGGATATGGAAGAACTGAAGAAGCAACCAGGCATTCGCTTCCCTTCTTTTGAAGAAATAAAACAGGTGTACCAATCTCTGGTTAATTTTCTTCAGTTGCCCGCAGGATCGGGTGAAGACGTTTTTTTTGATTTTGACCTGGAAGAATTTACAAGCAAATTCAAGCTGAATATTTTGCAAAGCACGTATTCCATAAAGGCGCTGGAGCAGGAAGCCATTATCGAGTATAATGAACAGGTATTCCTGCCGTCAACAGTGGTTTTTTGTTGCGGGAAAGAAACCCTGCAGCGGCTGGAAAATGATTATTCCGCTTTGGAACCCTACATCAAATTCTTACTGCGTTCCTATGGCGGTATATTCGATATTCCAACACCCATAAGTGAAAAACAAATGGCCAATAGCTTTAAAAAAGAGACCACGGAAATAAGAAAAATACTTTTAGAGCTTCAGTCAAGGGGTATCATAAAGTATGAACCGCAAAAAGACAAGCCGCAAATCCGGTTCCTGAGTAACCGGGTTATTACCGATAATCTTACGATCGATTTCGTCAATTATCAAAAAAGAAAGGCCGTTTTGGTAAAACAAATTGAATCCCTGACAGCATATGCAGGCAACACTAACAATTGCCGGGCTCAAACAATAGCCCATTACTTTAACGACCAAAACGCCAAACCCTGTGGAATTTGTGATAATTGCCTTGAAAAAAAGAAGAATGCGCTTGTGCGCGACGATTTTTCGTTGCTCAAATCAGCGATTACTGAAGCGCTGGCGAAAGGTCCATTAACCATCCAGGAGCTTATGAATCAATTACATATCAGCGATGAAAAAAAAGTATGGGAGTTGGTGGAGCATCTTCTTTCGGAAAAATACCTTGAACTGAGTGAAGCCGGCTATAGCGGAAAACTGGGTATAAAAAAAAAGGGCCAGGATAGAAATCCAGCCCGTTTTTAAAATCCAATATCCTATGAAAAACCGAGTCAAAGATAGGAAGGTTCCCTATTCGAACAATACCCTTTTAGTGGTATTCACTTAATATTTTATACAGTTGAGCAATTAGGCTTTTGATGAAAAAGTAAAACCCTTTCGATTTTTACCATTAGGATTATTATCTCGCTCAGAACCAACTCGTTCTCTTTTTAGAACTGCGTCTACCCCCTAAGCCTAAAGCGCCTAACACCGTTCTGGTAATAATAGCAGCGGCTGTTCGCTGCATTTGTCTCGCAGCGGGGTTGTTCAATACCTGATCGAGTGTTGAAGGCGGAGGTTTTGACGATGATTTAGCTGCCTTTTCAACTGAGTTCTTCTCTGCCTCTGCTAATTTAGCCGAAACGATCTCGTAGGCGCTTTCATTATCAACGCTTTGTTCATATTTTTTTACCAGCTTTGATTTCGCCGTCAATGCATTGATTTCGCTATCCGTGAGTACATCCATCCGCGACCGGGGAGAAACGAGCATGGTGTGCACCAGGGGAGTGGGAATTCCCTTTTCATTAAGAAGCGTAATCAACGCTTCCCCAATTCCCAATTCGGTTATGAGTTCGTTAACCTTATAATACCCTGTTTCGGGGTAGTTTTCGGCAGCCTGCTTAATGGTTTTTCTGTCTGCTGCCGTAAAAGCTCTTAATGCATGCTGTACTTTTAAACCCAGTTGACTCAACACTGATGCGGGTATATCCTGGGGGTTTTGCGTACAAAAGAAAATACCAACGCCTTTAGAGCGGATAAGCTTAATCACCATCTCTATTTGTTGCAGTAGTGCATCAGTTGCTTCCTGGAACACCAGGTGCGCTTCATCAATAAATAATACCAACCTGGGTTTGTCGAGATCGCCGGCTTCGGGCAAAGCCGCATATAACTCAGCAAGAAGTTGAAGCATGAAGGTTGAAAAAAGCTTAGGGCGATTCTGCATATCTGTTACCCTCAATATGTTCACGATTCCGCCACCGTCGTCACTAATACGCATTAAATCGTCTACCTCAAAGGAAGGCTCGCCAAAAAAAACATCTGCGCCCTGTTGCTGTAATTCTATCACCTTCCGCAATATGGTGCCGGTACTGGTTGTAGATATTTTACCGTATGCTTTTTCAATATCGGCTTTACCTTCATTACTAATGTATTGAAGCATTTTGGTAAAGTCTTTCAGATCAACCAAAGGAATTTTCTGATCATCGCAATATTTAAAAATCATCGCTACCAGCCCCTGCTGGGTGTCGTTTAAGCCAAGAATTTTTGAAATGAGAATGGGACCGAACTCACTAACGGTTGCCCGTAACCGAACTCCGGGCTCACCGCTCAGGCTCAGGAGTTCAACAGGGTAAGGTTTGGGTTCATACTCCATCAACATTTTCGCATACCGCTCGCTGATTTTGTCGTTCAGTACCCCGGGTTGGGCTATTCCACTCAGGTCGCCCTTAATATCCATCAGCAACACCGGTACACTGGCATCGCTTAAACCCTCCGCCAATACCTGCAATGTTTTTGTTTTACCGGTGCCGGTGGCGCCTGCAATCAAACCGTGACGGTTCATGGTTCGTAATGGCAGATGAACAATAGCTTCGTTGAGCACTTCACCATTGAGCATGGATGCGCCTATTGCAAAACTTTCGCCCTTAAATTGATAGCCTGTGATGATAGACGCTGTAAATGTATTTTTATCGGCCATAAAAAAATTTAAGGAAAGTTAACGGATTGAATGTATTTACCTTCATCTACACTCAAAAATCTTCGTCTCTTTCCAGCATTAATATGGCGCTTTGCGGAACGATGAAATATTTTTCCTTCTCATACATTACTTCCGTGGCGCCATTGAGCAGGAAAATGGCCAGGTCGCCCTCCCTTGCCTGCAACGGAATATATTTTACCTGCTCCTCCTCGGCCTTCCACGACTCGTTTTCCATGGGAAGAGGGATGGCATATCCGGGGCCGGTTTTAATCACATACCCTTGCTGCACTTTTTCTTTTTCCTGCACACCCGGTGGAAGGTATAAACCACTGTCTGTTTTTTGATTGGATTGAAGCGGTTTTACCAATAACCGGTCGCCTATAATAATCAGTTTTTTAAACTTGTTATCGGTGGTTAATCGCATGTTTGTTTTATTTAACTGCAAAAATAAAGATTCGTATATTTAATGCCTTTTAACAAAAGTTTATCCGCATTTTATTATAAAGCGGAAACTAATTATATTTATTTGCCACTAAATGTTTGAATTATGGAAGCACAAAAGCACAAAATCCTGTTATGCGAGGATGATCAGAACCTGGGATTGGTATTGAAGAATTATCTCGAGTTGAATGATTACGATGTAACCCTGGAGAGAGATGGACGCCTCGGCCTGGCAGCATTTCAGCGCGAAAAGTTTGAACTATGCCTGCTGGATGTAATGATGCCTAATATGGATGGATTTAAGCTGGCAGAGGAAATACGGGATATTAATCCTGATATTCCATTGTTTTTTCTATCTGCGAAAACGATGAAAGATGATATTATTCAAGGCTATAAATTGGGCGCCGATGATTATATCACCAAGCCCTTCGACAGTGAAGTATTACTACTGAAAATTAAAGCGATACTTAAACGCAACGAAGACCTGAATAAGGAGTCTGTTAACGTTGAGTTTGACCTGGGCAATTATCATTTTAATCCCAAACTCAGAGAGTTGATCATCGCCGGAAAAACACAAACGCTATCTCCCAAAGAAAATGAGCTGTTGAAAATGCTGGCCGAATATAAAAATGATTTGCTGCCCAGGGAAATTGCGCTTAAACGCATTTGGGGAAGCGATACCTACTTCAATGGGCGTAGCATGGATGTTTACATCGCTAAACTCCGAAAATACCTGAAAGAAGATCCGGATATTGAAATAGTGAATATACATGGCAACGGATTCAGGCTGGTAGTAAGTAATCAACCGGCTGCGGAGTAATCCCAGTTTTGCCGGCTAATCATATCAGTGAGTGAGGGGCTTCTTAAACAGAAGCCCCTCACTATTTTTTGTCCTAATAATCAATCAACTGCTCCTCAATGAACTCAGGTATCTCGCGCCATTCGTATTGCTGGTTACGCAACTGGGGCACAAAACCCGCCTCGCGGATGGCATCCTGTATCGACTTATAGGTAAACCTGTGCGGTGCGCCCGCGGCGCTTACTACATTCTCTTCCAGCATAATACTTCCAAAATCGTTGGCGCCCGCCTCGAGGCATATCTGCGCCGTTTTTTTACCAACAGTAAGCCAGGAAGCCTGGATATTCTTAATATTAGGCAGCATAATGCGCGACAGCGCGATCATCCGTATATACTCTTCGGCAGTGGTAAGATTGTGTACGCCACGTATGCGGGTAAGCAAGGTATCCACATCCTGGAATGTCCATGGAATAAATGCTAAAAACCCTTTTGCATCTGCAGGCTTCCTGTTTTGTACTTCCCTGATCTTTACCAGGTGCTCAAATCGCTCCTCAAGGGTTTCTACATGCCCAAACATCATAGTAGCACTGGTGGTAATGTGTAATTTGTGCGCTTCATGCATAATATCAAGCCATTCCTGCGCTCCGCATTTCCCGTTACTCACCAACCGCCGCACCCTGTCTATCAATATTTCAGCGCCTGCTCCCGGTAACGAATCTAACCCTGATGCTTTCAGCGCTTTCAACACATCGTGATGGTTCATTTTTTCCAGCTTGCAAATATGCGCCACTTCAGGCGGCCCAAGCGCATGCAGTTTAATATCCGGAAACTCGCGCTTTATCGCCGCAAAGGTGCTGGTATAAAATTCAAGTCCCAGTTCGGGATGGTGTCCGCCCTGCAACAACAATTGATCGCCGCCGTATTTTATCGTTTCGGCTATTTTTTTCCTGTAGGTAGGCATATCCGTTATGTAAGCTTCCGCGTGACCGGGTATGCGGTAAAAATTGCAAAATTTACAATTCGCCACACATACATTAGTGGTATTTACATTGCGGTCTATTTGCCAGGTTACCCTGCCATGCGGAACCTGCACCTTACGCATTTCATCTGCAACGTACATGAGTTCAGCCAACGCTGCGTTTTCATGCAAATAAAGTCCTTCCTCCGCTGTAAGAAAATCAAATGCGAGCGCTTTCTGTAAAATAGCTCCAGTATTCATCATAATGTATCGCTTCTTCTTATAAAAATCGGCAAATGGCCGGAAAGGCAAAATAC
>CAYMKT010000017.1:28773-42412 GCA_964391065.1 uncultured Terrimonas sp.
ATAATGTATCGCTTCTTCTTATAAAAATCGGCAAATGGCCGGAAAGGCAAAATACGTATATCGAACAGCAGCGTTAAGCGGGAGCCTCATGCGATTTTCGCCCGGCATCGCCAACCCGTTACTGTAAAAACGATTTGAATGATATTACCCAACCGCAGGTTGCAAAAATACTAAGTTTATTGAATGATGGGTGGCCGGATTTTCTATATAAAAAGGATTAAATTTATGAAGCACATATGAAAAAAACAATTACCGCTATTACGATTATTACCATATTAATGACTGCGTGTGCAAGCATTTCCGCACAGGAAGTATTTTCAGGCGAACCGGCTAAGCTGATCACGCAATTTAAATTTCAGCAGTTTAGCGGGGGGATTGTGATCATAAACGCCCGCGTAAATAACTACCCTGATACCTTAAACTTTATCCTGGATACCGGAAGCGGCGGCATTTCGCTGGATTCGTCTACAGTAGCGAGCCTGGCTATCACCACATTGCCTTCAGACCGTACCATTCGTGGTATTGCGGGGGTAAGAAAAGTAAATTTTCTTTACAATGCCACCCTGCATATACCCGGTCTTTCTATTGACAGTCTCAACTTTCATGTTAATGATTATGATATACTTAGCAGTGTATACGGTGTAAAAATAGATGGCATCATCGGGTACAGCGTTTTCAGCCGCTACATCGTTCATTTCGATTACGATTCGATGCAGGTATCCTTTTACACGAGAGGAGATTTTAAATATAAACGGGGTGGATATATTTTAAGACCTTTGCTCACTACCATTCCTATCATATCAACAGACTTCAGGGATAACAGGGCATTTGATGCCAGGTTTTACTTTGATTCAGGGGCAGGATTATGCTTTTTACTCTCGGATGATTTTAATACCGACAGCGTTGTAATTAATCCCAAGAAAAAGCCTTTGCTTACACAGGCAGAAGGATTGGGCGGTAAAATGGAGATGCGGCTAACCACGGTAAAAGAAGTTAAAATCGGACCTTTCCGGTTTCGCAATGTACCCACCTATATTTTTGAAGACCTTTATAACATTACCGCCTACCCTTACCTCGCAGGGTTAATCGGCAACGACCTGCTGCGTCGTTTTAACGTTACCCTGAACTACGCCAAACGGGAAATACATCTGGTTCCCAATTCACATTACTACTCCCCTTTTGATTATGCCTATACCGGGCTCGGCATATATATTGTGGAGGGCAGGATCCAGGTGGAGGATGTAATACCCGAATCACCCGCAGAAAAAGCAGGATTTAAAACCGGAGATATTCTTGTAAGCGTTGGAAATAACTTTACCAATAACATCCAGGTATATAAAAATCTTTTGCAAGCACCCAACCAAAAAATAAAAGTGATTGTAAACCGCAATAACGAACTCATTCTGCTCACCATTAAACCCGACAGTATTCTTTGATTTAAGACGGACTTAAACTTATTCCTCCTAAGTTTGCATTCCTTATTTGTATACTCCGGAATTTTTAGAATATGATACAATTTGAACAGTTTGTGCTGCAAAATGGATTGAGAGTAGTGGTGCATGAGGACCATTCTACACCAATGGCCGTGGTAAATATAATGTATGATGTAGGCGCACGGGACGAGGATCCTGCAAAAACAGGATTTGCCCATTTGTTCGAACACCTCATGTTTGGGGGCTCCATCAACATTCCCTCCTACGATGAACCGTTGCAACTGGCCGGAGGGGAAAATAACGCCTACACCACCAACGACCTCACCAATTACTATTGCCAGCTGCCCGCAGAAAATATAGAGACCGCGTTTTGGTTAGAAAGCGATAGGATGCTGAGTTTAGGTTTTGATGAAAAAAGCCTTGAGGTGCAACGGAAAGTGGTGAGTGAGGAATTTAAAGAACATTACCTGAACAAACCCTATGGCGATGTATGGCATAAAATGCGCGCCCTTGCTTATAAAGAACATCCTTATCGCTGGATGACCATAGGCGCCGAATTGAGCCATATAGAAAATGCCACGCTCGAAAATGTAAAGCAATTTTTCTTTAAGCATTATCGCCCGGTAAATGCCATCCTTACCGTAGCCGGCCATATTACCGTAGCACAGGTAAAGCAGCTTGCCGAAAAATGGTTCGGCGATATCCCGTCAGGTGAAAAATACAACCGTAACCTCATGCAGGAGCCTGTACAGAAGGCTCCCCGCAAACTGGATGTCCGGGCGAACGTGCCCATAGATGCATTGTATAAATGCTGGCATATCTATCCGCGTTTAGACAGCAGGTATTACACTATGGATTTACTGGCTGAAATATTAAGCGGCGGCGGTTCGTCCAGGTTGTTTCAATCGCTGGTAAAGGAAAAGCAACTGTTCAGCAACATTAACTGCTACCATTTTGGAACCATTGATGCCGGGTTGGTTACCATTGAAGGGAAGCTGGTAAAAGGTATAACCATGGAACAGGCGGAAGCGGGCATTGAGGCGGAGTTGCAAAAATTAAAGGAAACGCCCGTTGAGGAAAAGGAATTGCGTAAAGTAAAGAACAAAACGGAAAGCCTTATCGCGTTTGAAGACATGAGCCTGACGAACAGGGCGGGAAGTATTTCATTGTACACCCTGCTGGGCAACACCAGTATGATCAACGAAGAATTAGATAAATACCAATTAGTTACTACTGCAGAAATTCAAAGAGAGGCAAATGTGGTTTTTGACGAAAATAACAGCAATACCATGTATTACTATGGTAATCATTAAAACAGAAAGCATTCAGATATGGTGAACAGACAATTGGCTCCCGCTATTAAAGATGCAATAGCATTTGCACTTGAATTGCAACCTTACAGAAAATTTACTTTAGATAATGGAATAGATGTATATGCTATTGACGCGGGTGCTGAGGAGGTAGTACAACTGGAATTGGTTTTTAATGCCGGCAACTGGTATGAAAATAAAAACCTGGTGGCTTCAGCTACCAATTATTTATTAAAAAATGGCACTGCTCACAAAAGCGCTTACGATGTTAACGAGCATTTCGAATACTATGGCGCTTACCTTAACCGCAACTGTTATAGCGAAACGGCAAGCATCAGCCTTCACACCCTAACCAAATACCTGCATGAGCTATTGCCTGTTATAACCGAATTGATTACCGATGCCACCATGCCCCAGGAAGAACTGGATATTTACAAACAGAACGCAAAGCAAAAGCTGGAAGTGAATCTCAAAAAATGTGATTTCGTTGCCGGGCGTTTGATTGATGAATATTTGTTTGGCATCGATCATCCTTATGGCAAATACAGCTCCGCCATTGCATACGATAATTTGCAGCGGGAGGAACTTACCCGCTTTTTTCATCAGTTCTATGTTAATGGACATTGCAGCATATTTGTTGCGGGTAAATTGCCCGCAGTCCTGGAAATGCAACTGAACCAATCGTTTGGCAAATTGCCTTTAAATAAAACAGCGTTACCGCAGATCAACCATTCCATACAAGCGGCATCAGAAAAGAAATATAGAATTGAAAATGATAAAACTGGCATCCAGGGGGCCATCCGTTTAGCCAGCCACTTCCCCAACAGGCATCATCCCGATTTTGTGAAAACGCAGGTGCTCAATACCATTTTTGGAGGTTATTTCGGGTCGCGATTAATGAACAATATAAGAGAAGACAAGGGATACACCTACGGCATACATAGCTATATACAAAACCATAAGCAGCAAAACGCGTGGATCATCGGCACGGAAGCGGGAACGGAAGTTTGTGAAGCCACTATTGCGGAAATATATAAGGAAATGAATGTATTAAAGGAACAACCTGTGCCCGATGACGAACTGTTGCTTGTTAAAAACTTTTTGATCGGCACTATTCTGGGCGACCTCGACGGGCCTTTTCACATTATTGGAAGGTGGAAAAACATTATTTTAAATGAACTTCCCGAAGATTATTTTTATCAATCTATCAGTGATATCAAAAACGTTACGGCTTCGGAAATACAGCAGCTTGCCAACAAATACCTGCACGCCGAAAATTTTTATGAGTTGGTGGTAGTGTAAATAGCTCCTACCTTTTTGTCGCAATACGCAATTTATACAACAGGAGAAGGCTGCATTTTTGCAGCCTTCTCCTGTAAAAATATGTTCAAATACTATCTTACTCTTTCTTTTTCATAGAAAGCTTCCAGTTTCCGAAACTTCCCTGGTCAACGGTATAATTGATTAATAACGAGAACACCTTATCGCAGGGTAAAACCACATTGTCTACACTGGGAACAGTAGCGGCATTGGGGTTGGTGTACGGCGCCCAGTCGAACTTTGAACCAATTTTTTGCTTGGTTATCGAAGTTGCATTTGTTGCAGGGTTAACCGCTACAATAATGGGCAGCGGATCAACACAGGACGGGTAGATATAAGAAAAATGGGTATCGTCTATCCGGGTAATGGCTATAATATCACCGGGAGCAGTATCTCCAAATTCATCTACTACCACTTCAAAATCACCTTCGTAAAAATCAGGATTATAGGCACAAACGGCACTGTAGCGTGTAAAAGGGTTTGCGCCAGGCTGTGTGGGTACCCCACCGCCATTGGCTGTAGCGCCTGGAGGAAATGCCTGGAACTTTTGGCCGGAGGTGGTATATACATCGCCGCCAACATCATAGCTATCATTTAATTCAACCGGGGCGCCGAACAGTGCGGCAAGATCAGCGGTAGTGATCTCAAATTGACTGGGAAAGGTAGTGAGATCGGCCTTGAATACTTTTGCGCCGGCATTGTCGCCGTTTTTAACGATCACTACGTCCATTTTTTGGGGGGGGATATCGTTAGCGTAGTATGTTCCTACGGTAAACACTCCTTTAAATGCATCAGGATTCAATACATCTATTACAGCATCACTACCATCAACTTTATCTACCTGAACCTGTGGCGCACGGGCAAGATCAACTGATACGGGACCATCGTTCTTTTCACAACCCATAAAAAAGGCTGTTGCCGTTATAATTGCCAAAGTTTGAAATATTATTTTTTTCATTTTCTAATAATTAACATTTATAAAAAATTACGGCATCCAGAACACTTTATAGGTGCTGGGCTGTTTTTGCGATGGAGCGGCGGAATTCAATTCCAACTCCGATGTTTGCCAGGGCAATGAAGCCGGGTAAGCGATACTCAGAATAACCGGCACGGGCTTTTGTGCTCCAGGGTATGCCGGGTTGCCGTTTATAGGTGGCTGAACAAATCCGCCTGGCGCCATAACCGGGTTGTTGGGATCGAAAAGAATGGGGTAACCGGTGCGGCGGTAATCAGTATACTGGTCAACATTGGAGCCAACACTTGACAGCCATTTTTGGGTGATTACGTGCTCCATTTTCCTGGCAGCAGAAGCCACATCGTAAAGTGCCATCACATTATCGATATAGGTAGTAACGGCTTCAGTTCCCATTAAAGCAGGTACTGTTTGTGTTGGCTTAATAAAGGAACTGATTACATAGTCTACCTGTGCAAAAGACGCTGTAATGGCAGCGCGCATCACCTCTGAACTATTGCCGGGTGCTAACCCTGCGTTAATCAGCTCGGCCTCTAAATACAACCGGTCGGCATAGGTAAGAAATCTATAGGGTGCTGCGCCTGTTCCGCTTCCGGCACCTGCGGTACCTCCACTGCCATCATCGTATTTACCACCGGTTGAATAGATACCAAAAAGGCTTATTGAACCTTGCTGGTTACCATTCCGGTCTTTACCAACAGAACCGAAGTAAAGAGATGCAAAAGCGCCATCACGGTATTCGGTTTCACTTTGCGCAGTGCTGGTAGGTCTCATTTGGTTATAAATGTAATATGGAACCCTGGGATCAGTAATTCCGGAATAAATACCCACGTTATATCCTTTCAATATTTCATAAAACCAGGGGCTTACATGGTTACTACGCTGGGTGGCGGTATAATCATCAAATGCCGGACTCCGGTCGTCGGTTGCTCCTAAAGGACCATAAGGCATCATAAAGCTTTCTTCCCTGGCATTAATAAGCTGTGTAGGATCAGCGAGTAATGCAGTTACCTGTGAGCCAACACTATTTACCAGCCTTGTTTGTGTAAAAAGCTTCAACTTAATCGTATTGGCTGCTTTTTTCCACCTGGTTACATTTCCACTGTAAATCAGATCATTAGCACCGGGCGTTAACGGATTTTTGGCATCGGCATTATTCAGATCCGCTATCGCGTCATCAAGCATCGTGATTAATTGGGGATAAATTTCCGCATCATCATCGAATTTGGGTTGAGTAACACCCTCTTTGAACTTGTTGAATTCAGAGAAGGGCACATCCCCAAACACATCCACCAATTGGCTGAAGGCATAAGCTTTCAAAATCTTAGCAATGCCCACATATCGCATATTATCCTCTTCTGTTCCCTGGTTAATAATAACATCGAGGTCGGATAAGCAGTTATTATATAATAAATCCCAGGCTTGCCCCGTGTAGTAATCGGAACCCGCAATACCATACTGATCAGGATCTTCGCGCGTAGTCATTTGATGCGTGTATACTGCCAATCCGTTTGAAAGGCCGGTACCCTGGTTAAGCGCATCAGCAAGGGATTTTTCTGCATTGGGGAGTAAGACAGACACCGGAACACTTACCGGGTCATTGACATTCTGGTTTACATCAAGGTATTTTTTACAGCCTGAAATTGCCATTACCCCAATAGCAACCAACAAACTGATATATTTCGTTCTGTTCATAATATTAAAATATTTTAGCTATTTAAAATGTTACACTCAAGTTCACACCAAATCTTCTGGTTGTGGGCGCAGCCGACAGTTCAATACCCTGTGTTGACGAACTACCGTAAGAATTAACTTCAGGGTCGAAGTTGGTATACTTAGGAAAATTAGGCGCCAGGAACCATAAATTACGGGCACTGATGCTGAAAGTAGCACCTGACATCCCGATTTTTGATACAACGTTAGACGGAATATTATACCCCAGGGTTGCTTCACGAAGCCTGTATACAGTTGCATCATATATATTCAACTCCTCTGCTGCGTTAATGGCAAAGCTGGAGGCGCCGGTAGCGCTGGTAAAATAAAGGTCGTTTGTTGTAAGGCGGGTTTGATTAGGAATCATTTTACCACCATCCATAATCGGTTCAAGTGTATTGGGATCGCCATATACTCCAGGTATGATCCATGCCGCTTCCCTGTCTTCTGTATCCTTGGTAACACCACGTCCTAATAAGGAAGAAACTGTTACGGAATACAAGTCTCCGCCTTTTGTCATATCAAAAAGGGCACTCAGGAAAAAGCCCTTATAGGTAAATGTATTGGTTATGCCGAGCTTATAGTCGGGGTTGGGGTCGCCAATAAAACCTTGCTCAGTATCATTGATCATGAACCCAGTAGCTGCGTTAACTAAAGGGGTGCCATCCGGGGCGCGTGCAATACGGTCGCCACGCAAATATCCGAAAGGCATTCCTGGCTCCAGGTAAGGCGAAATGCTGGTTAGAACACCTCTTAACTGGGTTCTTTCCAAACCTTCAGCCAACTCTTCCACCATATTCTTGTTTTTGGTGAAGGCGCCACGCAGGGTCCATTCGAAATTGTTGGTTTGAACAGGTTTAAGGGTTAATCCAATTTCAACACCCTTATTGCTGATTTTACCAATATTGGTATAAAAACTGCTGTAACCAGTGCTTGAAGGAATAGCAATTGGGTAAATAAGATCAGTAGAAACTTTGTCATATGCGGTAAAGTCAAGATTTACCCTGCGTTTAAACAAGCTAAGATCTATCCCGTACTCAAATTCTGTAGTAAATTCAGGAGTAAGGTTGGGGTTGGTAGTTTGGTTACCTAATGTAGCTCGGGGCTGCCCAAGGAAAGTGGTGGTAAGCAGGCTATACACATCCTGTGTGTTGTTAGGTTCGGCATCGTTACCCACCTTAGCCCATCCTGCACGAATCTTACCGTAATCTAACCAGTCGTTTCTAAGCCCAAACGCTTCTGTAAATATGAATGATCCGGAAATAGCCGGGTAAAAATAACTTGCATTTTCGTAAGGCAGTGTAGAGGTGATATCATTTCTACCGGCAACATTAAGATAAGCGAAGCCTTTGTAGCCCAACGTCGCATCTGCAAAAAAACCCACAATCCTTCTTCTGGAAAAATAGTCCTGGCTGAATGTTTGCGTGGCGGTATTTTCCAGGCTGTAAATGCCAGACACCTTAAAGTCATTTCCGGTATTACCCATCCTGTTCACAGTACGTTGGTTAATATTGTTACCCAACTTCACATCTAAAGTAAAATCCTCTCCTATTTCAGGGCTTAAGGCAATGATAAAGGTGGACTCCAATTCCTGCTTTTTATAGTTGTCGGTTACAATTCTTCCTAAGCCATCTGCAGCTCTTGAATATTCCTGGGTGATTTCTTTACGATATAAATTAGCATCGTTCATCCCAAAATTGTAAGAGAGATCAATCCAATTGTTCACTTTGTAACCCAATCGTATGCCCGCCACAATTCGCTCTTCTGTAGTGGTTGCTACATTATTAATTGCAGCCCAGTACGGGTTGTCGAACTGTGCACCCCCGTTAGGAATTAACGGCCGTCCAATATCATCCTGGTAGGGTAGTCCGCTCAGATTCCAGTTCCTGCCCAAAAACAAGCTACGGGCAAATTGCGAAGTGGCGCCCTCTACCTGGTTTTCACCAAAATAGCCGCCCTTTTGTTTTGACCGGGCATAACTTACGTTTGCACCAATGGTCAATCCTTTATACTTTGTTTGTCCCCCTAAGCTTACATTATTTCTAACGTACGAAGAGTTTTGAACATAACCGTCGTGCGAAAGATTGGAAAGGGTCATAGAAACCGAGCTATTGTCATTACCCCCGTTTATCCCAATAGAATTTTCAAAAATATTACCGGTTTCAAACAGCTCTTTTACGTTATTCGGGTAAGCTTTGTATGGGGTTCTCCCGGTAGAGGAGAAATATTCGGGATAAGCGTTATAATAATCCGGCCAAGCGGTAATAGAATCAACTACTCCAGTAGGGTTAACAAAATAACCACCACCAGTAGTAGCTGGAACACCGGAGCCTGCCCTGTTGAATGCAGGACCCCATGAACCATTTGAATTACTGTAAGTAAAGTTAGCGCCGGTACCGTAATTATTTTGATACTCGGGCAGATTCGCAATATTTTCTACAGAATAAGAAGTCCTGAAATTTACATTCAACGGCTTGGCGCCTTTTTTAGCGCTACCAGATTTAGTGGTGATTACTACCACACC
This sequence comes from uncultured Terrimonas sp., assembly GCA_964391065.1. GTDB lineage: Bacteria > Bacteroidota > Bacteroidia > Chitinophagales > Chitinophagaceae > Agriterribacter. Next base: position 38,047 of record CAYMKT010000017.1, read on the forward strand.
ACGTGAAGCCCTTGAGCCATATAGTGCTGCAGCGGCAGCGCCTTTCAATACGTTCATGGACTCAATGTCGTTGGGGTCGAGATTAGAAAGCCCACTTCCGTAGGCTGTACCACCGCTTGTTTGACTGGAGGTGGTTACCTGGTCGTTGCTGTAAGGGATGCCATCCACAACAATCAATGGCTGGGTTTCAAGGCTGAATGATGAATTTCCCCTGATTTGTATTCTTGTAGCCGCTCCCGGTGTACCCTGAGAGGATCTGATATCCACACCCGGTACCTTACCCTGCATTCCTTTCAACATGTCGGGCTCAGATTTCTGAATCAACACGTTAGGATCAACTTTGGCTACGGAATAGCCCAGCGCCTTTTCAGACTTTCTTACACCAAGTGCAGTAACTACCACTTCCTGCAAGTTGGCAGCCGCTCTTAAGCTAACAACAATAGCAGACACGTTTCCTACCGGAATTTCCTGGTTGTCGAAGCCGGCTGCGCTAATGATCAGTCTTTGGTTGGATTCAGCGGAAATCGAAAAATTTCCATCCTGGTCGGCTGCTACCCCGGTGCTACTTCCTTTTATCTTTACCGTGGCAAAGGGAACAGGGCCACCATTTTCGTCAGTAACCTTACCGGTTACGGTTTTTGTTTGAGACCATGCCAATACCGAACATAGTACCAGCATAGCCAGCAGTGCTAAAGTTTTTCTCATGTTTTAATTTTAAAATGAAGGGTCAAAGATAAAAAGATTTAACAAATATTAACATTTTGCTCATCTTAACATCATGTTGAGTATTAGACAACACCAGATATTTTTTTGCTGCTTAACAATTTTGCGCGAAATCTGACTTTCTTTTCATAAAGCGCTATTGCTGATGGGCTTGCATATAAACCTTTATAGTCAAAATAATTGCACATGTGTAATTATTAATATATATATATTATATATAGGTATTTTTCATAAAAAGAACGATGAAAATGCCTTTGTAATGAGTTTAGCTAATCTATAAAAACTCCTTCGGCGTTCCGAAACCGGAGAAACGCTCCCTGAGTAGTTTTATTTTTCAGTAACGGAATTTGGGCGATGTAATAGTTTTAACAATACCGGCAGCAATACCAGGTTGGTTATTGTAGCAGAGAGCAAGGTAAGGGAGGTGAGCCACCCCAAAGCCTTAGTGCCGCCAAATCCACTGAAAATAAAAATGCTGAATCCCGCAATTAATACCAGGGAAGTATAAATGATGCTAATGCCGGTATGATGAATGGTTTGTAAAATAGTAGGGGTTACCATGTTATTATTCGCCGGCAGTTCCTGCCGGTAGTTTACCAGGAAGCGGATGGTTACATCGATAGCGATCCCCAATGCTATGCCAAAGACTAACACCGTGGAAGGCTTAAGCGGTACACCCACCCATCCCATAATACCAGCCGTAAGCATGAGCGGAATAATATTGGGAACCAGTGAACAAATCAGTATCCGAACCGACCTAAAGAGATAAAGCATACAGAGCGCAATCAATAAAAAGGCCCACATAATACTTTCCTGCAGGCCGTTGATGATAAAACGGCTTCCCTCCAGGAATGTAACACTGGTGCCGGTAAACTGTACATTGTATTTGGTAGAATCAAAAAGCTGATCCGATCTTTTTTTGATATCGGCAAGTATTGCGGGTAATTCTTTGCTCCCCACATCTGCCATATTCACACTAATGCGGGTTTTTTGCTTGCTGCTGTCCATAAATGCATCCATCAATTGCTGAAAGGCGTTGTTTGGCTGCCCTGTATCTCTTTTCGCCTTCAGGTAGTCATTTACAAAAGCACCGTCAAATGCATTGGGTAACGCGTAGTTAAGACTGTCGCCATCATAAAAACCCTGTTTGGCAAATTTTAATCCTTCTGCAAGCGATAAAGGCCTTGCCATTTCGGGCTTAGCCGCAATATATTGTGATAGCGAATCAATGCGTTGAAAAATCTCGAGCGCCCGCATACCCACAAATCCATACTTTTTTTTGGTATCTACAATAATCTCGAGCGGCATAATGCCTTTGAAATGCTTCTCAAAAAACTTGAGATCAGTATAAATTTGATCTGTTTGAGGTATATCATCCACCATATGTCCAACAGAAACCAGGCGCACTATGCCTGATACAGAAAACACCAGCACCAATGCGGTAACAATATAAATAATACGGGTATGATTAAACACCCATTGCTCTATGCGGGTGAGTAAGTTGTCGAGCCATTGGGTATCCAGGTATTTTACATGACGCGCTCTGGGAGCGGGCAAATAGCTTAAGATGGCGGGAATGGCAACGAGGGAAATAAAAAATATTGCCATAATGCTTATGCCGGCAACCATGCCAAACTCGTTCAGTATGGCACTTTTGGTGAGCGCAAAAACCGCAAATCCAATAGCAGCAGCAATATTACAGAACAGCGTAACAATACCCATCCGCCTTACCATTTCCACCAAAGCCGCGTGCTTTTCTTTTTTGTGCTGCCAGGAGGTATGATATTTATTGAGGAAGTAAATACAATTGGGTATGCCAATTACCACTATGAGCGGTGGTATTAATGCGGTAAGCAAACTAATGTTGTAATGGAAAAGATGCATGATGCCCATACTCCAGATAACCCCGGTAATAACAACGCCCAATGACAACAGCGTGGCGCTAAACGACCTGAAGAAAAGCATGAGTATCGCTGCCGAAATAAGAACGGATCCGATCAGGAACCAGCGCATTTCCTTTTCCACCTTTATCGCCATATTGGTCCTTATCAGGGGTAAGCCGCTGATGTGCATTTCAATATTGTGCTGTTCTCCAAAAGCATAAGCGAGGTTTTCAATCTCTTTAATCACTTTCTCCCTTTCCTTTGAGCCAAGCACGTCTTTATTGATCTTTACTGCTGCCAGGTAAGCTTTGGTTTGCGGGTTTAGCAATAAGCCTTTATAGAAAGGAAGGGAATGAAAAACGGCAACCGCGCTGTCAAGCCTATGCTGCGATAATGTTACCGGGGGAAATACCGGCCTTACCTCCAATTTCTGAGTACTGTCGTTTTTTGCAAGGTTAATCGCTCCTGCCACACTCAGCACGCCTTCTACTTTGTTTACTGTTCTCAATTTTTTGCATAGCTCCGCATAATCATTAAATACATTTTTCTCAAATAAGCGATCTGTTTTACAACCCATGACCAGTGTATTGCCATCGTCGCCAAATTGTTTTTTAAACGCCAGGTATTGTTTATACAGCGGATTGTCGATTGGGATGGTTCTCACAAATTCATAGCTGATATGCACTTTAAGGGCATGATACAACATGAAAGCAGTGGCGCCAAACAAGGCAATCAGCAGGACCAAACGATATTGAAGAATAAGCTTTCCGAGTTTTTGCCACATGGTATGGTATTGAAATTTTGGAAGTGCAAAGAAACTTATTTTTTTCGGGGGTAGTGATTTTTTTACCTGGATGTGATGTAAAGATAGATGCGGCATGAGGGACGCGGTGACATTTTATGCCTTAGTTTTATGTTTTATCATAACATGGTTCATACTACAAAGGGTATTGTGTTGCGCACCGTTGCCTATGGCGAAACTTCGGTAATCGTTCTGCTGTATACTGAACTGTTCGGACTGCAATCTTATATCGTGAATGGAATACGTTCCTCCAAAAAAAGTAACACTAAAGCGAACCTGTTTCAGCCCGCTTCGATACTGGAAATGGAGGTATATCACAACGAATTCAAAAACCTGCAGCGCATAAAAGATGCCAGGTGGCATTATATTTACCAGGAAGTGTTCTCCAATATTCCTAAAAACACGGTAGCGCTTTTTATTACGGAACTAATACAAAAAGTAATTCGCCAGCCCGAACCCAACCCCGATTTATACAACTTTATGGAAGATGCTTACCTGCAGCTCGACCAGGCTGATAAAAAGCTATCCGCCAATTTTCCATTGTACTTTACCCTTCATTTTACCGCCTTTTTTGGTTTCAGTATCCGGGATGACAATGACCCTGCTAAAAAAATACTGGATCTTCAGGAAGGAGAATTTGTAAAATACCCGCCGCCCCACCCTCATTACCTTGAGGAGCCTGCAAGCAGTACGCTTTCGCACCTGTTAAAAGTGATGCAGCCCGGTGAGTTGAGCGATATAACGCTCAATGCATCTGAGCGCCGGCAACTGCTCGATGCCATGCTTCATTTTTACGCCCTTCATATCAATGATTTTGGAACGATGAAGTCGCTGCCTATACTTAAGGAAATATTATCATAACAACATTTGCAGGAACTATACCTTGTATTTTCCGGGAGGATCGTTTCGCATGGCAATACAGCGTATAGGCTTTTCAGATATCGTTCAGGATTTATGG
>CAYMKT010000018.1:0-9125 GCA_964391065.1 uncultured Terrimonas sp.
TTGGGTTGGAAGTCGAGTTTTGTTATCCTGGTAAGCGGCAGTTTACCACTATCGGATGTGGACGGAAACTGCGTGATCTCCTGCAGGTTAACTACAAGACCTGAATGCCTGATCACTTCGGGAATAGGATCTGTTATGCCTTTACTGCTATCCATCGCCGTACCCCGCCCGGAGGATTGATGTGTATTCAGGAAAGCAATGATGGCATTTATATTTTCCTCTTTCAGCATGGTAAAAGAAGGCATCACTGTTTTGTACTGCTCAAATAAAGTTGCTGCCCGCGCGTCGCCCGAGGCAATAACCTGCTGCGGATCCGTGATAAACTGCCTGAGCCATTCTACTTTAACTTCGGTGGTAATGCTGTTGAGTTTTGGGCCAATACCATTCTGCCTAAAATTGTGGCAACCGGCACAATACTGACCGAATAAGGACTTCCCCGATGCAATCACCGTGGTGTCTGTCGAAATGCCATTTGGGTCTGTTGGCGAACCGGAGTGACAGGAACAGAAAAAAATCAACACGGGCAGGAGTAATACTTTAATGTTGTTTATTCTTTTTTGCATTATTAATTGCTTGCTTTTTTTATTACACCTCATCCCATTTCCCGGTAGCTATGATTCCCTATGTATGTATCTATGTATTTACTGTGTTGCAATAATGTATCACAATCTCGGGATCGTTAAACCCCCATCCACCATTATAACCTGCCCGGTGGAATACATAAGGTTTCCTTTGGCCAGCGCAGCTACTGCTTTGCCTACATCTTCCGGCTCGCCCCAGCGTTTTTGCAGGGTTAAACCTTCGTCGATCAGTTTGTCGTATTTTGCAGTTACCCCGGCTGTCATGTCGGTGCGTATAATACCCGGTCTCACTTCAAAAACAGGAATATCAAATTCACCCAACCTTACCGCGAATAATTGTGTAGCCATACTTAATCCGGCTTTCGATAAACAATATTCTCCGCGGTTAACGGATGCTATTGTAGCCGATATAGAAGAAATATTAATGATGCAACCGGTAAACGCTTTATCGCTTTGCTTTTGTTCAATCATCCAGTTGGCTGCTTTCTGCATCAGAAAATAGCTGCCTTTTAAATTGGTGCCAATTACATCGTCAAAACTTTCTTCTGTGGCTTCCAGAATATCCCTGCGTTCATTGGGCGCTTTGCCGGCATTATTCACCAGTACATGCAATGCTCCGTAATGCCTGTGCACCTGCTGAATCATATTTTCCCTGTCGGTAGATGACGCGATGCTTCCCCGGCAATAAATAACATCATTGCCATAAGCTTTTAATTTTTTAATGGCTTCTTCAACATCTTCTTCCGGGCGCATACCATTAATGGCAACATCAAAACCGTTTGCTGCCAGTTGTTCGGCAATGCCCAAACCAATGCCCCTGCTGCCGCCTGTAACCAATGCCACTTTTTTCATGTATCCATATTGGTTTAAAGTTCAGGAATATCAACCCAGCATCTTTTGCTCCAGCTCTCCAGGCCTTTTTCAGCCAACTGTACGCCTTTTACACCTTCGCGCAGATCCCAGGGAAAGGGATCGTCTTTTACCACATGTTTTAAAAACAGTTCCCATTGTACCTTAAAAGCATTATCATAATTTTCCTGGTCGGGCACTTTAGCCCAACCTTCAAAAAACTGGATGGGTTGCGGAATATCGGGGTTCCACACGGGTTTGGGTGTATTGCCGTAATGCTGGATATAGCACTCACGTAAACCCGCAACCGCAGATCCTTTAGTGCCATCTACCTGCAAGGTCAGCAGGTCGTCGCGCCTTACCCTTACCGTCCACGACGAGTTGAACTGTGCAACAATGCCGCCTTCCAGTTCAAAGGTGGCGTAGGCAGCGTCATCGGCCGTGCAGGTATAGGGTTTGCCCTGTTCGTCAATTCTTTGCGGAATATGCGTTGCGCCAAGACAGGATACCGCTTTCACCTTCCCAAAAACATTATCAAGCACATAACGCCAGTGGCAAAGCATGTCTACAATAATACCCCCATCGTCTTCTTTCCTGTAATTCCAGGAGGGCCGTTGGGCGGGAATAGAATCACCCTCAAATACCCAATAGCCAAACTCACCGCGAACGGAAAGGATTTCACCAAAAAATCCCTGTTGAATGAGGCGCTTTAATTTTAAAATACCGGGCAGCCAGAGTTTATCCTGTACCACACCGTGTTTTACACCGGCGTTTTTACAAAGTTCATAAAGCCCCATCGCCTCTTTGGTATCTACGGCAATAGGTTTTTCACAATAAATATGTTTACCTGCCTGCACCGCTTTGCGAACAGCATCTGCGCGCCGGCCGGTGGTTTGCGCGTCGAAATAGATCGCGTTGTGAGTATCTGCCAGTACTTCGCCGAGGTCGGTACTCCATTTTTTAATGCCCGTTATTGCGCCAAGCTTTTCCAGTTTGCCGGCATTACGGCCCACCAGTACCGGGTCGGGCATTATGGTTTCACCATCGCTGGTTTTTACACCACCCTGCTTTATTATTTCGGCTATGGATCGAAGTAAATGCTGGTTGGTTCCCATACGGCCGGTAACGCCGTTCATAATAATACCTACTTTGAGTTCTTTCATTTTCCTGTTTTTTAGGCGCCAGTTTTATGTTGTAGCCGGCTTCGGTTTTTTAATTAAGCTTTTGTTGCGTCGCACACTTCAGCAGTGTAATCGCTATTGAGCGTTTTACTCAATTTTACCGCAAGCACTATGAATGCACTTTATACGCTGTAATAATTTTATTTAAAAAAGCAGACTGGTCTTCCTGCCAATATATGTTCGAAAAAATTTCCACTTCATTAAAGCCGTTGAATCCTGCGGCTTCCACCCAACCCCTGATTTGCTGTATAGGAATGCAGCCTTCGCCCATCAAACCCCTGTCGAACAACATATCTGTTGTGGGTGATTTCCAGTCGCAGATGTGAAATGCAAACAGGTTTTCATTTTCGCCACAGCGTTTGATCTCCACCTCCAAAAAGGGATCCCACCATAAATGATATACGTCAACCGCCACACCCACCCATGGCGAATACAAGGCTTCGGCCATGGCATTTGCCTGCGCCAGTGTGTTGATAGCCGAACGCGTATCGGCATACATGGGGTGCAGTGGCTCTATCGCCAGTTTAACACCTGCGGCTTCTGCATCGGGTAAAACGGCAGCAATGCCATCAAGGATCTGCTGCCGCGATTCTTCCAGCGGTTGATCGGGGGAAGACCCGCAAACCAACACGATCAATGATGTGCCTAGTTCTACCGCTTCCGCTATGGCCTTACGGTTATCATCTATGGCCAGTTTTCTTTTGCCGGCATCGGTATGCGGGAAAAAACCGCCCCGGCAAAGCGACACGATGCTGAGATCATGTTCCCGGAGCAAGTCGCCCGTTTGTTTAATATTCCGCCCTTCGAGCGCATCCCGCCAAACGGTAATGCCTTTTACTCCGGCGGCAGCATACTGCTTTGCCGCCTCCTCAATGGCCCATGGTTTGGTAGTGATGGTGTGCACACACAACTTTGAAAGATCTGTATGTTCTTTCATGCTTATTGAATGTTGAAAAATGTATGGTAGGTTTCGTTGTTGATTACCCGCTGCAGGTAGAGCGCAGCTTCTCGGATATGATAATCGCCCCACATGCTCGATTCTCCATAAGGTATTTTGCTGCCTTCGGGAATATAGTCCCAGCCATTGGGGTGGTGATAAACAGAGTGTAAAAGTAATCCTTCGTGATTGGGGTCAGCGCTGAGGTAAGGTTCATTAAACAGGGTACCCAACACCGTAAGTCCCGACTGCCAGTAACGGCTCCCATTTTCGGCATCCCCTTTGTCCTGCAAATACTTTCCTAATCGCAACAATCCCTGCGCTGCTATGGCAGCGGCCGAACTATCTACCGGCTCCACATTATTGAAAGGATCAGCGGCTTTGCTTAAATAGTCTCCCAGTTTGTATAACCCGGGTGCGCCGGTATCCCAGTATGGAACGCCGTCTGTAGGTGTATTGTCAATATAAAAATCGCAGGTGGCCTTGGCGCCCTTAAGCATCAGCGACACTATGTTTTCCTTGCCGCCAAATGGAGCAAGCTCTTTTTCATTTAATGTGTCAAACCATTCCAGTTCTTCGGCAAACCCGCACATCGCCCATGCCAGTCCCCTGGTCCATGTAGAAAAACCAGTATAACCCTGTTGTGAATTAGGACACCTGAAATTGCCATCCTTTACATTAAAAATGCTTTCGTGCGCCGTACGCCCCCAAACATCATATATATCGCGGCCTTCTCCATAAAATACGGCGTATTGAGCGGTAGCGGTTATATGCTGGATGGCGCGATCGAGCAGACTGATTTTTAAATCGCCTTCCGCCTGCAAAAAATGGCCCAGGCTATGGCTTAACACCAGTGCACGCACAGAACGTATGGTATCTACAAAAAGGGAATGCGCTCCGTTGAATGAATGAATGAAGCCCCCATTTTTGATCGGTGTCCAGCGGGATGCCTGAACTGCGCCGGAGATTTTCAGCGCCAGGATATAAAAATTTTTTTCCCATTCATCGTGCACTATTTTTCCCTCGCGCATCAGTCTTAATAAATTGCCGTAGGTGCTTACATTGTTAAATCCGTGATCATGCACACCGGTATGACTGATGTGTGGCGCCATTACTGCTACCGTTTTCTTTTTGGCGAGTTCCAGCATCTTCCTTTCCGCTGTTGCATCAAATTGCAAAATAGCGGAACCATATTGAAAACCCTGGGTCCATTCGGTCCAGCCTCTCGTAGTATAGCTGCCCTTAACGGTAAAAACCGGAGAGCCTTTGGCCGCATCGTAATGCGTTTCGATATGATTAATTTTTGTTGCTGAAAGTTCCCAGAATTTTTTCAATGGGCTGCTGTAGTCGGACGCCTTTACGCTTGTATTTATTTTCATCGTTAATAGCTGCTTAAAATGTGTCTTTTCTTACAATTTGGTATTTCGGGTGCAAAAGTTATCATTTTTATGGCGTAATGAATGAAAACCATTTGGTTTTTTTCGGTTATGATAAAAAAGTGCGCGAAGGGTTCAAAAATGAGGGAAAGATGGCATTGCGTATTGCGAGGTTTTTTCAACAATGTTATGGCGCCGCCAATGTTATCGGGGTGTCCGTTTTTTTTCGCTGAAAAAGGAAGAATATGCCTGTAAGCGACAGTATTGCTGAAATGAAATAAAAGCAAAGACTCACCGAAACGGCCATGTCTTTATTTAAGAAAAGTATGGCAGCGGCCCATACAATGGCAATTTCCCTTGCGCCTAATCCCCCTATGCTAAAGGGAAACAGCGTTGCCAGCGCAGATAACAGGAATATGATAAGATAGGAAGAAAAAGACTCCTGGCAACCCAGCGCTTTTAAAATAAACAGCACACATATAAGCTGGCAGCCTTGTACCAGCAGGGCTAATGTATGCGCTCTAAAGAACCTGTTGATATGTCTTTCGAAAAAAAACCGGATCACCAGGTAATAGGCCACAGTACCCAATACAAAACCGGCCGCCACAAGCCAGGTGTATTCATTAAAAAGCGGTACGAATAATGATAATGTTACAATAAGAAAACAGAGCGCCCACAACCCGCTCAGGCGGTCAAAAAATACGGCGCTGAAAATATCCTTTCGCGGTACGCCAAACCGTTTGTGCAGGGCTATAATTTTGTAACCATCGCCCCCGATGCCGCCTGGCAAAAAGATATTGTAAAACATTCCCTGTATATACAATACAAGGTTGTATTTAACGGGCACAGGTAGGCGTATGTTTTTGAAAAAATTCAATAGCCTGAAGGACGAGATGTATTGTGAAAGGGCGAAGAACAAAAAAGCCGGTATAAAAAGCCAGGCATTGGCATTTTTCCATATGAGGATTAATGCATGCGTGTCGATGTTTTTATACACCAACCATAGTGCAACGCCTGTAACAGCCAGTTTTAAAAACAGCTTAACGATATTCCAGATTCTTTTCCTGTCCATTTGTGATGCGCCTGATCTTGTATGTTTTTTTATTGCCGTTTTCAAAATATATCCGGATGCTGATTTCGGCAAGGAAGCCTATGGTTATTAATTGTATGCCGCCCAACAGCAGGATCAGCCCCAGGATCAATAAGGGTTTCCCCCATATATCCTCCCCCATTACTTTTAATACAAGCAGGTAAATATTGAGGGTTAGCCCAACGGCGAGCATAATAAAACCGAGTGTTCCAAAAAGGTGCATGGGCTTTTGAATGTACCGCCTGAAAAACACCATCGTAATTAGGTCGGACATCACTTTGAATGTACGCGCCAATCCGTATTTCGATTGTCCAAATTGCCGCGGGTGGTGCTTTACATCAACTTGTACAATATTGGCACCCTGTAATTTGGCCAAAACCGGAATAAAACGATGCATTTCGCCGTACAGTTCAAGGTCGTCGGCAATTTCTTTTTTAAAAACTTTTAAGGTGCATCCATAGTCTTTAATATGTACGCCTGTTAACTGTCGTATGAAATAATTGGCGATTCCGCTTGGTATCTTCCGTAATAAGAATCCGTCCTTCCTGTTGGCGCGGTTGCCGGCCACTACATCCCAATCTTCTCTTTTTAATTTTTCGAGCATAAAAGGAATATCGCTACTATCGTTCTGCATGTCGCCATCGAGTAGTGCTACATATTTGCCGCGGGTATGATCAATACCGGCAGTCATGGCGGTACTTTGCCCATAGTTTTTCCTCAATTCAATTAAGGTAATGCTGTCGTCTGCTATCGCTTTGATTTCCTTTTGAGTGCCATCAGTTGACCCGTCATCCACAAAAATAACTTCATGATCAATGGCGCTTAAGTCCTGTTTTAACTTGCTGATCAGCGGAACAATATTTTCTCTTTCATTTAAAACCGTTATTACAATTGATAATTCAGGAGTTGCCATATAGAGTGATTAAGGTGCTATTCTGAGCAGGTACACGGTGTCGAGCGTTTGTGGCCGGGTAGCAGGGTTTAAAAAGAAGGGCTTGAGGCGGGTAACATGATAGTTACGGCTTTGTACTGACTCTGCTACCGGGATATTGATTTGCCGCAGGGAATCCAATCCTATCGCGTCGGTGTAAAGCCAGTAACTCATATCCGGTTTATTTTTCACTTGCTCCAGGGTAAGTTTTGGAGTAAGATGTTTGGTATCAAAATCAAAAGTAAAATTATTGGTATTGTAAGAATAGATGTTTTCCGTTTCAATTTGTTTTTGTTTCACCTCGGCCGCAAGGTTAGATCCCGCCTGGTAGGTTAATAACTGGGGGTAGAAAAATCCATTCAGAATAATATTTACAAATGCAATACCCGTTATGCTGATGGTGATGATCTTTGAAAATGAAGAGGCTGTTTCGAGCGAATTCCAGGCTATTATAAAAAGACCGGCAAAGGTTACCATGCTCAAAATAAAAATATTTTCCCTGAAGCTCCAGAAGTACAGTAAAGCAATAACGATAACGATACAAAAGGCAATGCACGCCTGCAGGATAAACAGCGTTTTTAGCGTGGGCATACGCCGCTTTTTATCCAGTTCAACCAATTTGGCTGCTGTTAAAATAGAAAGAAAGGGGAACAGGATATTGAGGTAGTGAGGAAGCTGGAACTTCGAAGTTGAAATAATGATAAACACAAACAAAATAGCGCCAATGCTAAAAGCCTCTATATTTTTTACATACACCAGCCGGCTTCTCCATAAGTTTTGCAGGCGGCTGCCCATCGCATAATAGGCGATGAGCGACCAGGGTAAAAAAGCCCACAAAAGGGTGTGAAAAAAATAGAAATAATCCCTTCGGCCGCCACCCCAGTTTTCTCCATCCAGTCTTTCAATATTCTGTCCCCATAAAATAAATTTCACTCCCGAAATGTTGGTCATTCCCCTGATTTGTTTTTCGGGGTGAAGATCGTATTGCAGGTAATAGCAAAAAACAACCGGCAGCATAAATATAGCTGTTAACACCGCTGTAAGCAACCATTTTGGATGCAGCATTTGCTTGAAATCCCTTTTGTACAACAGGTAAAAAAATAAGGTAACACAGGGAATAACAATACCCACCAGGCCTTTTGTTGAAAAACCCAGTCCCATGAAGAACGCTGCCGCTAATAAATGGTACCATTTATTGGTAGTTACGGCCTCCAGTAACTGCCACGACGCCAGGGTAATACATGCTGTGAGTATGGCATCCATGCGTACATCCATGCTTGCGAGTATGAAGGCCTGTGCCGAAGCCAGTATCAGTGCCGCTGTTAATCCGGTTTTTATATTGTACAAGCGCCGCCCGGCTTTGTAAGTAGCCCATATGCCGGCAATGCTAAATAACAATGAGGGTAATTTATAGGCAAAAGGGGTAACTCCAAATATGTGGTAGCTGAGGGCAGATAGCCAGAACAACAAATGCGGCTTGTCGAGGTAATCGGTTCCTTTGTCAATCAGGTTAACATAATCATGGGTGAGATACATGTGCAGGGCAATGTTGGCGTGATGGGCAGCATCGCCATTCATGAGTGGCACGTTCAGTCCAAGCACATAACATATGCTTAAAATAAAAAAGAGAAAAATAAAGTGCCTCTTGCGCAGGAAAGAGTGCATAAGTGAAAATAACTGGTTTTATGTTGCCTGTTCTTTTAAAAAAATACCAGGCAATATGAACATAATCGGCAAAATTACCCTTTTTATAGGCGTCACGAAAATGGAAACTGATTTTCCTGCCTGTTTAATTGATTACAATTTCACTCAAAAATACCCAGGCTCTTTGGCCTTTGCCTTCATGCCACGCGGGCAGGGGATTAACAGGCTGTATTACAATTTTAAGGCATCGTATTTCTGCGCTGGCCAGGTTGATATTTTCCTGTAAAGGTTTCGCAGCTTCGTTTTTGGCTGGAATTTTGGGATGTAGTGTGGCCAATAATTGCAATTTCTTATTATCCATTCCACCCCATACCTGCACTTTTGCGGGCGGAAATATATAGCCACGGGTGTTTTGCAGCATATTCAGTAACACCGTTTGCGGAGATATGGGGTTGTTGAAAAACATTTCATACGCTGCTTCGTTGTTGCGGTAGCCCAACCATTCGCCATTGGAATGATTGTCGTAGTCGCCCAGT
>CAYMKT010000018.1:9225-16538 GCA_964391065.1 uncultured Terrimonas sp.
CCTTTGAAGGGATGTTTGATTTGAAGCGAGGTGCTGTTATTGAAAATACCCTGTTTTGTTTCGATGATGGGCGGACTTAGCGCAACGATTACATCACCTTTATCAACATAACCTGTTTCAATATTTACCTTCGAAAATTTTTTTTGAAGGGGTTTAATTTCCAGGCTGTCGATTTTGGTATCCCAAATAAACACCGATTCCAATTCGGGAAGGGGTAAGATTTTTTCAAGCGCATTGGCTGTAACGCCTGTTCCGGCAACGGTAAGCTCACGCAGCTTGGCCAGGGTGGTTAACTGTTCTATTCCTTTCCCGGTAATATCGGTATAATTCAGGTTAAGTTTTTCGAGGTTTGTTAATTGCTGAATCACTTTCATGTCCTCATCCTTTACCGGTAGCCGCGCAAGGTTTAATTCAATAATTTGTTGCTTCACAGGCAGCAGTTCTTCCAGCGCCTTTGAAGAATAAACATTGCGGCCATATAAGTTTACCGAAAGAGCAGGAGAATTTTTTCCGAGTGGCACTACTATCCTGTAATTATTGTTCAATGCCAGCACTTTCTTTTCATCTGCAGGTTCAAAATCATATACGGGATCAGTTGCCATTCTATCACCCTTCAGGTAAGCTGTAGCCAGTACCCGGAAGGAATCTGTTTCGGGAAGACTGAATAATTTAGATTCGGTTACCGCTCCTGATTTTATCCACGCAGAGAGCAATGCAGTTTCCGCTTCTGTTAATTGCGGTTTGGAAGCGGGAGGCATACGTTTCTTATCATCAACGGGTAAGTGTATGCGCCGCATCAATAAACTGGTGTCTGGATTACCGGGAATAAACAATGGTCCCGATTTACCACCAGCTAATACGCCTTTCAGGTTTTCGAGCAGCAGTTCGCCTTTTAATTTTGATTCACTATGGCAACTAATACACTTGCTTTCAAAAATGGGCTGAATTACATCGGTAAATACAATGGCTTTGTCGGGAGGCGCCAATTCCTTTTGTTTTAAAATGGGGGCCAGTACGTAGTCGGCTCCATGCGTTAAATTGGCGCCCCAGTGGCCGGTAAGGATGATGCCAACAGTTGCTGCAAGCGTGAATAACTTTGCAAATAAAATATGCCTGACCAAAAAATCGTGATAAGAATAAAAGAGAAATCCCAGTATGGCGATGGTAACCCCTCCCCACTTATGCCATAGCAAAAGCTCGCCGTCGCTGGCGTCTTCTAACGACAGCAACATTCCAAGGATGGCTGTAATCACGGCAGACAATGCTGCAACCAGGCGGAGCATAACAAACCAATCGTCTTTGGTGGCACGACCCGATGGGATCCACATGGTAAAAAATGAAATCAATAGCAATACGATGGGGAAATGAAGAAACATCGGGTGCATCCTTCCGGCCACTGCCAGCCACGAAGGGATATGCAGAAAACTTTCAAACACGACTAAAAAAAGCAGAAAGATCATGCCGCCAAATAATACGCCGCTACCAATTCTAATTAATGTTCGCATGTATGTGTCTGTATTTGTTAGCCGCCATTAATAACGGCAAACGTTGTTCTTGCAGTTTTGCCTGTACAAGGCGCTGATTACTTCAAAGCGATTTAATATTCAGTAATTGGGTGTTTTTCATCTTTCGCCTCTTGCCTTTCCGCTCTTTACACTCTCGTAAGCTTGTAAGGATACACTTTATTGGATGCCCACTGTGCCACATAAATACTTCCTTCATCATCTACGCATACATCATGAGGATGAACGAATATTTTTTCGGACTGCGCCATGGGCTGCAGCTTGCCATCCGTGTAAATGGGCGCTGTTCCGCCAATATTAGAAACCACTTTATTGTTTTTATCCAGTATCGTTACAAAGCCTGTTCCTGCCGCATTTAAATCGGGAGAACGAAGTACTGCTGCATACAGGTGATCGCCATGAATCACGGGACGGCACACGCATGCACCCGGCAATTCAATGATTTCGATTAATTTTCCATCCAAAGAAAATCTTTTGAAGCAATTGCGTGTACGATCAGTAATCAATAAGGTAGGAGTGCCTTGCCTGCTGTCAACCGTTATGCCATGGGCATTATCTAAGTTCGAAGTCGTTTCTCCCTTGCCTCCGAAAAAGTTCTTAAGCTTTCCTTTCTCGTCGTATTGCATAATGTATTGCGAACCATAACCGTCGGCAATATAAAAATCACCGTTGTCCATAACCGTGGTTTCGGTAGGTACAAAAGCTTCCTTTTTTTGATATACCCCGGTTTCTTCGGGATAATCAATCGTTAACAGAATTTTACCGTCTAACGTGGTTTTGTATACCTGGTGTTTATTGGTGTCGGTGATGAATAAATACTCTTCACCACCCGCCCGGTGCAGGGTAAGCCCGTGCGCACCCGGAAATTCGTGCCCCCAGCTTTCTTTTAGTTTGCCGGATTTCGTGTAGATAAGAATATTATTTTTTGTTTCATTAGTCAATAAAATGATACGCCCCTTTTTGTCCTGCACCATTTCATGGCAATCGTTAACAGGATATTTCTCCGGATTCAATGCGCTCCAGTTAACATTCAGCCGGTAACGCATATCATTTTGTCCATAAATGGGATCATTTTTGCCGGCAAACATATCTTTGGTAATAGCTATTGTGCCGGTCAGTAAACCGGCATTTTTTAAAAATTTTCTTCTATTCATAAGGGGCTTTTATTAATAAGCTATGATGAATTATGCAATGATATCCTTTACTACTTTGCCGGCAACATCTGTTAATCTATACCTGCGGCCCTGGAAGCGATAGGTGAGTCTTTCATGGTCGAAGCCCAACTGGTTTAAAATAGTGGCGTGAAAATCGTTAATGTGCACCGGGTTTTTAACGATATTGTATCCAAATTCGTCTGTTTCGCCATACACCATGCCGGGTTTAATACCGCCGCCCGCCATCCATATGCTAAAACAGCGTGGATGATGGTCCCTGCCGTAATTATCCTCTTTAATAGCGCCCTGGCAGTAGTTCGTCCGTCCAAATTCACCACCCCATATTACCAGGGTTTCGTCAAGCAGTCCTCTTTGCTTTAAATCGGTGATAAGCGCTGCCGACGCCTGGTCAACATCTTTGGCCTGTCCTCTCATTTCGTTGGGCAGATTGCCATGCTGGTCCCAACCCTGGTGGTATAGCTGAATGAATCGAACACCGTTTTCCGACAGTTTGCGCGCCAGCAAACAATTGGCGGCAAAAGTGCCCGGGGTAAGGCATTCGGAACCGTATAGTTTTACAATATCGTCGGGTTCTTTTGAAACATCCATGATTTCCGGAACGGCGGTTTGCATACGGTATGCCATTTCGTATTGCTGGATTTTGGTAGCAATTTCGGGATCGCCAAAATTTTTAAGCTGTATTTCATTCAGTGCAGCAACTTTATCCAACATCTTACGGCGGGCCATCCTGTCCATGCCATCGGGATCCTGTAAATAGAGAATTGGATTTTCGCCACTGCTGAACTGCACACCCTGGTGAATGGAATCTAAAAATCCATTCGACCATAATTTGGAATACACGCCCTGCCCGTTTCCTTTTCCACGCGATAACAACACACAAAATGCGGGGAGGTTCTTATTTTCTGTTCCCAACCCATAGCTTACCCAGGAGCCCATGCTGGGGCGATTGCCCTGTTGCGCCCCGGTTTGAAAGAAAGTTAAAGCGGGATCATGGTTGATGGCCTCGGTATGCAGCGACCTTACAATACAAAGATCATCAACAATATTAGCCATATGGGGGAATATTTCGCTTACCCACGCACCAGACTGCCCGTGTTGATTGAATTTATAATAAGAGCCCACCAAAGGAAAAGATTTCTGTCCGGATGTCATTCCCGTTAACCGTTGTCCCTGGCGAATGGATTCCGGTAAATCCTCACCCATCATCTTATTGAGTGTAGGTTTATAGTCGAATGTTTCCAACTGCGATGGCGCGCCATTTTGAAAAAGATAAATAACTCTTTTGGCCTTTGGCGCAAAATGCGGAATGCCGGGCATAAAACCTGCTTCTTCATCAGCAGTCCCGTCAAACAACCCCGGAATAAGCAGGGAGCCCAGGGCAGCGCTGCCCAGTCCAATGCTCATGCGGGATAAAAACTTCCGCCGGTTAATATTTAAGCCATGTTGTAATAATTCTTTTTCCATCACACGTTAAGTTTTTGTAATTGCTTCATCCATATTATAAATTACCTGTACCATGCGGGCAAGTGCCGCAACTTTTGGCGCAGGGGTGCTCTTCATTTTATATTCTCCAACTTTAGTCACTTTTTCAACTGTTTTTGGGTTGGACTCAAAATAAGCTTCCTGTTCACTAAGATACTGCAGTAAGATATCCTGTTCCTGTTTATCGGGATGACGATTGATGATGCGTAAAAAAGCATCAGTAACTATAGCTTCTGGTTTTTCTTCGTTTTGCGCGAGTTGATCTGCCAGGGCTACAGAAGCTTCCAGTACCGTGGGGTCATTCATCATAATCAATGCCTGCAATGGGGTATTGGTCCGCGATCTTTTTACTTCGCATTGATCGCGGTTGCTGGCATCAAAAATCATCATGCTGGGTGGCGGAACGGTACGCTTAATAAAGGTATACATACCCCGCCTGTACAATGCATCGCCATGATCCTGCTTGTACGATGCCAATATGCCCCTGCCCGAAGTGGCCAATTCCCATAAGCCCGGTGGTTGATAGGGCTTAACACTTGGTCCGCCTATAACAGGGCGCAGCAATCCACTACTTGCTAAGGTTAAATCGCGCACCATTTCAGCGTTCATGCGGATGCGGGGGGCATAAGACAAATAAATATTTTGAGGATCGGCTTTTAATTTTTCGGGGCTGATGGCCGACGACTGGCGATAGGTGGCCGACATACAGATTTGTTTTACCAGTCTTTTAATGTCCCACCCGTTTTCGCGGAAATCCACCGCCAGCCAATCTAATAATTTTGGATTCACAGGCAATTCACCCTGCATGCCAAAGTCGTTCGAGGATTTTACAATGCCCCTTCCAAAAAATTCCTGCCACATCCGGTTCACAAAAACTCTTGAAGTAAGCGGGTTTTTAGCGTCAAACAGCCATTCCGATAAACCAAGCCGGTTTTTAGGAAAATCATCAGGAAAAGCCATAATGGCCTTGGGTGTTCCCGGTTGTACTTCTTCGGCATGCTGGTCGTACACACCACGCGTAAGGATAAAAGTTTTTCTTACAGAATCCTTGTCCAGGTCCTTCATCACCGAAACCTGTAAGCCCGACGTGTCTGAACTTGTAATAAAATTCAATACCCCCTGCAGATCCTCTTTTGTAATGTTCATGCGCGGGTTTTTGGCATAGGTGTCGTGGCCGCCCACTGTAGATTCCAGCCCTACTTCCTGTATATTATTAAAGAATGCAGACAATTCGTAAAAGTCCTTTTGCGAAATGGGATCATATTTATGATCGTGGCATTTTGCGCATTCGATAGTCATTCCCAGTATTGCCGTACCCAGGGTATTCGTTCTGTCTACCACGTACTCCACACGGTATTCTTCATCAATTACCCCGCCCTCTTCGGTTATTTTATGATTGCGGTTAAAGCCTGTGGCAAGAATTTGTTCCTTGTTGGCGTCCGGAACCAAATCTCCCGCTAATTGCCAGGTAACAAACTGGTCGTAGGGTAAATTTTCATTAAATGCGTGGATTACCCAATCGCGCCATGGCCATTGCGACCGGTAATTGTCGTCCTGGTAACCGTGCGAATCGGCATAACGCGCCACGTCTAACCACGGAATTGCCATACGCTCGCCGTAAGTGCTACGCTGCAATAAAGTGTCAATCATTTTTTCATAGGCTTTCGGATCCTCATTTTTTAGGAAAGCCTCAATTTCGGAGGGTGTTGGCGGGAGTCCCGTAATATCTAAGTAAATACGCCTTAATAATCTTTCTTTGTCGGCTTCTTCATTTGGCGCCAGGCCGTGTTCTTCCATTTTGCTTTCTACGAAATAGTCAATTTCATTTTTTGGCCAGTCTTTGTTTTTTATTTTGGGAAGTGCTGGTTTTTGCGGCGCAACAAAGGCCCAATGGGGTTCATATTTGGCCCCTTCTTCTATCCATTTTTTTATGATGGCTACCTCAGATTCAGTAAGTGTAGGTAAATTGCTCGAAACGGGAGGCATCAGCAGGGAAGTATCCGTGGCAGATATTCTTAAGTACAATTCTGATAATCCCGGGTTCCCCGGAATAATAGCATGAGCTTTAGGGTTGTCCTTCAATGCCTTATAGGCTTCTTCCTGAATGTCGAATCTTAACCCGGCTTCGCGCTTATTGGCATCGGGGCCGTGGCAGGCATAACATTTATCTGAAAGTATGGGACGAACCTGGAAATTGTAGCTGATGGTTTCTTCACCCGGTTTGCCAGATGCTTTTTCGCCGGAGAGGTACATGAAAGTAAACATCCCTATCGCACAAATCAAACAAACCAGGGCAACTATATAAATCTTTTTCATATCGCAGGTTTAACGACTCTCGTCCAGTTGGATTTTTAAGGGTATTCTTATCTCATAAGGCGTAAAAACCACCCTTTGTATTCAAAGGCTTAATATAGGTAAAGCAATTGTTATAATCGATAAAGTTATGAAAATCCCGCCATATGTTGTTGTTTTTTGGATGTATTAACCTTGTATTGACCAGGATTGCTGCACCCCATTTTGCAACTGCGGATTGAAATCAAAATCTTTTCCGGATGCAACAGTATTTCCCCGAAAATTGTCGGGAAGAGGATACCAGGCAATATATCATCTAAAAAGTCCATAAATGGAATGGAACAGTAATTGATGGTAAAAAATGATCACGATCCGGATCCCTTGTTTTGGACTGCCATAGGGTTGTCAGTAGTAGCTTTTAGGTTTGTGTATTGATTGATCTGCCGGTTATGAAAAGGTATTGAAATTGCCGCATTACATCCTCGTTACCGGAATTTTAAACCGAAATTAAAATGGAACAGGCTATAGAAGTTTTTAAAACCAATGTTGAGCAAAAATTGGATGCAGAACGCTTAAAGCGTGCATTGCTCGATTATTTCCCATTATACCGGATCAATTTTGATTTGCACGATTGCGATAAAATTTTACGGATAGAAAGTCACAACGGAAGCATAGACAACGAACGGATCATGGAAGCCGTTGGTGATTTTGGATATCTGATTGAGGAGTTGCCAGACTAGAAGAAATTTGAGATTTGAGATTGAAGATTTGAGATGGAGGATATAATTTGTTGTTTATGGTTTCTGGTTTGATGTTTGTCGGTTTCAAAATTTCCGCTTCG
>CAYMKT010000018.1:16638-19344 GCA_964391065.1 uncultured Terrimonas sp.
ATTTCGGGTTTCAATTTTCGGATTTGAATTTGTATTTATTGTTCTCTTGTTTTTTGGATATTGGATTTGTTAACAAGGATTTTGCAAATCCTGCATAGCCACCCCTGCTTTATACAACACTGCCCTTGTATTGGTATTGATATTATACGTTTCGTTGGCTATTACAACTACGGCATCCCCTTTTGAGAGTTGCAGTATTTGATTGCCGGAAACGCACTCGGCTTCGCCTTCAGTTACCAATAATATTTCCACCGAATAAGCGGTATTGTTGTATGCTGTTTCTTTACTCAATTCAATTTCACTTACTACAAAATCGGGTACCGGGCAACGATAGATCGTTTCAGTGCCATGAATTTCTCCGGTCATAATTTCAGGAACAATCCCTTCGAACAAAGTATGCTTCAGCAGTTCTGCTACGTCAACATGTTTTGGGGTAAGTCCGCCGCGCAATACATTATCTGAATTGGACATCAATTCAATATTCTGACCTTGCAGGTAAGCATGCGGCACACCGGCTCCCTGGAATATTGCCTGGCCGGGATGAAGCTGAACAATATTAAAAAAATAGATCGAAAATATACCTCTGTCAATGTTAACATGAGGCTCATCCTGCGATAGCATTGCCCTGCATGCCCAGTACGCGGGATTGGATTTTGCCAATTGATTGGCTTTAAATAAATATTCCTGTTCCCGCAGCAAGGGTTTCAACATGCCATCCACAGTGGTTTGTGGCATTTCCATTACCTGTTTATATAATCCATAATAGCCTTCTTTTTCAAACAGGGGCAGCAGCATGTTCAATGCTTCGGTTTCCTGTAAGGTTTGCGCCAATAATTTTCTTTCTTTAAAGCCATGCAGCAGCCAGAACTCACTGAGTGCCAGCATTACTTCGGGCTTGTGATTATCATCCTTATAATTACGGTGGGGGGCGCTAAGTGGAATGCCTGCTTCGTTTTCCCTGGCAAATCCTTTAGTCGCCTCTGCTTTGGAAGGATGAACCTGTATAGACAGCATGTCTTTAACATCTAACACTTTAAACAGGTAAGGTAATGCGCCAAATTGCCCGGCAACTTTTTCACCCAACCAACCCGTTGCATTCTCTTTTATCAATTGATCCAAAGCGATCGTTCGGTTTTCATTGAATTGCACCATTGAAGGACTGTTTGGATGCGCGCCCATCCAGTATTCGGCATAAGGTTGCTGCGCGGTATTTGTTATACCTAACAACTGCGGAATATACGTTGTTCCGCCCCATGCATAATGTTGTACTTTACCTGTAAGTGTATACATTTTATTTGTACTTTATTCATCTGTTCCTTTCTCATACCATTCATCCACCGCTAAATTTTTACTATCGGCTGCGGCTGTAGCCAGTTCATCACAGCGGTTATTGTAGGGGTTGTCTGCATGACCCTTCACCCATACAAATTGAAGGGTATGCTTTTGCGAAAGCTGGTAAAAATGTTTCCACAAGTCCCTGTTTTTTTTACCGCCCTTAAAATCTGTCGCGATCCATTTTTTCAGCCAACCTTCTTTTACCGCTTTTACCACGTACTGGCTATCGGAATAGATGGTAACGGGTATATTATTTTTTTTTAAAGCCTCCAAAGCTGCAATCACAGCCATCAGTTCCATACGATTGTTGGTGGTAAGCCGGTAGCCCTTTGACAATTCTTTTTCTGCAGTTCCCCATTTCAGTATAGCGCCATAACCTCCCGGTCCGGGATTGCCGCGGGCTGCGCCATCGGTATAGATAATGATATTTTGTTCAGGCATTATTGTTAAAGCTTAAAGCATCAAAAATTCAAATTTCGAAATGTACGGTTTTCGGGTTTACCCCCGGATTTCGAAATGTAAGACTTCGGATTTCATATCATTATTTCACCAGTCATATACGTAATGGCATAGCCGCTCATTAACACCCGTTCGCCCGATAATTCGCAATCCAAATGCCCCTTCCTGGCTGACAACTGTATGGCTTTCATTTTGTTTTTGCCCAGTACACTTGCCCAATACGGAACAAGTAAGGTATGGGCCGACCCGGTTACCGGGTCTTCATCAATGCCACTTTGCGGAAAGAAACCGCGGGAAACAAAATCTGTTGTGTCGCCTGGCGCAGTTACCAGCACGCCCCTGCTCTTAATGGTAGCCAGGGTTTTAAAATCGGGACTAAGGTTTTCAATGGTCTGCTGATTATCCGTAATTACCATATAATCAAACTTCCCTTTATATACTACGGCGCATTCGATCTTTAGTCCTTCTGCTATAGCTGCTGGCGGTGCTGTTACCCGCTCAAAATGATCGCGTGGAAAATCCAATGTAAGCTGTCCGTCTTCCTGTCTCGTAACTTTTAGCCAGCCGCTTTTGGAATTGAAATTGATTTCCTTGCCTGTGAAGCTTAAATGATTGAAGAAAACATGTGCAGCAGCCAGGGTTGCATGGCCGCACAAATCCACTTCAACAGCAGGTGTGAACCAACGGATGCGGTATCCCTCTTGTTCGGGAACGATAAAAGCTGTTTCAGCGAGATTGTTTTCTGCTGCTATGTTTTGCATCAGTTCGCCGGGGAGCCATTCTGTTAACGGACATATAGCGGCCGGGTTTCCCCCAAAAACTTTTTCCGTAAATGCGTCTGCCTGGTAAATAGGGAGTTTCATTTAAAAACGTTTGAGTATGGGCTTTTTATTTGATCGATCAGGGCTTAAG
>CAYMKT010000018.1:19444-29178 GCA_964391065.1 uncultured Terrimonas sp.
TTTCATTTAAAAACGTTTGAGTATGGGCTTTTTATTTGATCGATCAGGGCTTAAGGCTTAATGCTGCTGGCGTATGGCTTAATGCTCCTCTCACACCTGGAAAACTCCCAGACGGAAGTCCTGCACGGTTTTTTTGTGATTAGCGGCGGCGATGCCCTCCGCAATGAGTTTTCTGGTATCGGCCGGATCAATAATGTCGTCTACCCATAATCGTGCAGCGGCGTAATAGGGCGTGGTTTGCTTCTCATAGCGCCCTTTTATTTCGTCCAGTAATTTGTTTTCTTCAGCAGCATCAATTGTTTTGCCACTGGATTGTAAGGTGCTCGTTTGAATTTGCAACAAGGTTTTGGCTGCCTGCTCTCCCCCCATAACGGCAATTTTTGCAGAAGGCCATGCATAAATAAACCGCGGGTCATATGCTTTGCCGCACATCGCATAATTGCCTGCTCCATAAGAATTGCCAACGATAATGGTAATTTTGGGTACTACGGAATTGGCCACGGCATTTACCATTTTGGCGCCATCCTTAATAATACCTGCATGTTCGCTGCGACTGCCCACCATAAAGCCGGTTACATCCTGCAAAAATACCAGGGGAATATTTTTTTGATTACAATTCATAATAAAACGGGCCGCCTTGTCTGCGCTATCATTATAAATTACACCCCCCATCTGCATTTCTCCCCGTTTGTTCTTAATGATTTTGCGCTGGTTGGCCACTATACCTACCGCCCAGCCTTCAATACGCGCATAACCACATAAAATGGTTTGTCCATAATCCTGCTTATACTGGTCAAATTCAGAATTATCAGTAATTCTTTCTATGATCTCCAGCATATCATATGGCTTCGCACTATCGGAAGGTATGATGCCGTAAATTTCTGAGGGGTCTTTTTGGGGAGCTTTGCTTTTTACCCTGCTAAAACCTGCGGTTTCCCCGGCGCCTAATTTGTCGCATATTTTTTTTATGGCATCGAGGCATTGATGTTCGGTGGCGAATTTATAATCTGCAATGCCGCTAATTTCGGTGTGGGTAACCGCTCCGCCTAAAATCTCTGTATCAACATCCTCACCAATAGCGGCCTTTACCAAATATGGCCCGGCTAAAAAAATAGACCCGTTGTTTTGTACCATCAGCGTTTCGTCGCTCATAATAGGCAGGTACGCGCCACCTGCAACACAGGCGCCCATTACGGCTGCTATTTGCGTAATGCCCATTGCGCTCATCCGTGCATTGTTGCGGAAAATCCTTCCAAAATGTTCTTTATCGGGGAAAATTTCATCCTGCATGGGTAAGAATACGCCGGCGCTATCCACCAGGTAAATGATGGGCAGGTTGTTTTCCATTGCAATTTCCTGCATGCGCAGGTTTTTTTTGCCCGTAACAGGAAACCAGGCTCCCGCTTTTACGGTTTGATCGTTTGCCACAATAACACATTGCCGGCCACTTACATACGCTAATCCCGCAACAGTTCCACCGGCAGGGCAACCGCCATGTTCTTCATACATTTCGTAACCCGCAAAAACACCAATCTCGATAAATGGTTTGTCCGGATCAATTAAATACGCAATGCGTTCTCTTGCGGTTAATTTCTTCCTCTTTTTTTGTTTTTCAATCGCCTTCTTACCGCCTCCCATATAAATTTTGTCGCGATTTTGTTTTACCTGGCTCAGCGCCAGCTTCAACCTGTCTTCATTTTTATTATTTTCTATGCTCATATGTGAAGGCCGATTTAAGTATAGCCATTAATCTTTTGCCCAATAATCAATCACTAAAACCTTGTCCAAATAGGGCGATAGCACCGCTCCAAATGCTTTGTGCGCCGGGTGTGGAAGATAAGTCGCCCTGTCTTCTTCGCTTGCAAAGCTGAGATAAAAACAATGTGTATAGCCTTGCGCCAGGTTTTCGGGACTGTTGTTCGTGCCCCATTCCAACCCTTTTATTTCCTTGATTTTTGATGGCAGTTCGCGAAAAGCATCTTCCACTTCTTTTACCTGCGCGGGAGTTGCATCGTCTTTGAACTTAAATAAAACTACATGTCTTAACATCTTTGGCGCTTTAAGTGTTCCTGAAATAATAGTTGCGGCGATGATGCCGGTAGCGATAATAGCGAATAAACTTTTCATTTGATATATTTTTATTACGGGGTTTCAAATATGTTGAACTGGATTCAAATATAATCTATAGATTACATTTTCTACATTTCATCGTCATCCGCTTATATTTTTGGTGCAATCAAAAAACAGTATCATCCCCGGGGAGAACTTCTCCCGGTAAGCCGTAAACACCCGGCAGGTTTTTAAAGAACGATTTGCATAAATGCATGCAGCGTACATTGATCAATCAATGAAAAAGGGAAAGAGTGGTTACTGGTTTGGGCAGATTTTTAATGGTATTAGCGCAGGACTTACAATAGACTGGTATGCCTGCTAAAACACAAAAGCAGTATGCGTAACCATACTGCTTTTGTGCTGTGTTGAACATAGAACCACAACGTCTGTCTGACATTTAAAATGGCGATGTGTTATTGTTCCAGTTTAACTTCACCAATATCTGTTGGTTCACCATCCTTTACTTCTACGCCATCTTTAGATGAGTTTTTGTAGGGAGCCGCGGCTTCAATAATGATCTTATATACTCCCGGTTTTGCATCGCTTATTTCAAATGCACCATCGGTAATGTCTGCCTTAAGGGTGTCGGACCCTGAAATAGCCCACGCTCTTACAGCAGCGTCTGCGGGAGTAACTGTACCCTTAACCGATCCATTCAACATTACATTGAATGAAAATAATCCTGCGGCAACAATTGCTAATGTTGCCAGTGCGAACCTTGTCTTTTTCATAATCTAAAGTTTTTTTGATGATGTTTTTGGTTACTGTTTTGTTTCCTTAATTGCTCGAAGTGCTTTGCGAAGGATATCATGGATATTATTGTTCTAATTTAACTTCGCCGATATCCACTGCTTCGCCGTCTTTCACTTCTACGCCGTCTTTAACGGAATTTTTAAATGGAGCATTAGCTTCAATAACAATTTTATACGTTCCGGCCCTGGCATCAGTTATTTCAAACGCTCCGTTTGTAATGTCTGCCTTAAGGGTATCTGCGCCTGAAATAGCCCATACTCTTACAGCAGCTTCCTGTGGACTAACTGTACCTTTAACCGTTCCGTTTAAAATCACATTAAATGCAAATAAACCTGCGGCAACTATACCTAATGTTGCCAGTGTTAGCCTTACTTTTTTCATAAATCTTGAATTTATTGATGATGTAATTGGTGACTACTTTCTCATTAAATCCAGGGAGATATTCAGGAGGGGATATTACCCTTAGGACAACTACTATGCCAAAAAATAAAAACAGGTTTGTTAAATGATTGTTTACGGCATCGCATCAACAATACATATCATTCAGATTGTATATTTTTTTTGGTATATAAGAATGCTTATTCACAACGGTGCAAATTCTGCCTCCGGGCTCTGCTTTCGTTTTATTATATTTGCCGCGTTCTGCAAATGCTAAAATAATTAGCACCTTGCGTGTTGTAAATTGCACCCTGAATACAATCGACATATGGCTGAAGCGAAACAAGATTTATTTGAATACAACGAAGAGTCTATTAAATCCCTCGACTGGCGGGAACATATTCGTTTACGCCCGGGTATGTATATCGGTAAGTTAGGTGATGGGAGCAGTCCCGACGATGGGATTTACGTATTGCTGAAAGAAGTTCTTGATAACTGCATAGATGAGCACATGATGGGATATGGCAAACAAATAGACATTGCAGTGGAAGGAAAAACGGTAATAGTCCGCGACTTTGGAAGGGGGATTCCTTTGGGTAAAGTGGTAGACGTAGTAAGCAAAATCAATACCGGCGCCAAGTATGATAGTAAGGCGTTTCAGAAATCCGTGGGTTTAAATGGGGTTGGTACCAAGGCGGTTAATGCGCTCAGCTATTATTTTAAGGTAATGGCTGTTAGAGACGGGAAGGAAAAAACGGCTGAGTTCGAACGCGGCGTATTGGTTAAAGAGCACCGGGAAGCAAAAACAAATGAGAGTAATGGCACGCTGGTAACATTTATCCCCGATGATGCGGTATTCCGGAATTTTCACTTTCAATCAGAATATATTGATAACCTGCTCTGGAACTACTGCTATCTGAATGCGGGTTTGGTAATTACATTCAACGGTAAAAAATACATAAGTAAAAACGGGCTGCTTGATTTACTGCAGCGTAAAACCAATGAGGATGAAATCCGGTACAGTATTATCCACCTGAAAGGCGATGATATAGAACTGGCGATAACGCATAATAATGATTATGGCGAAGAGATATTCAGTTTTGTTAACGGACAGTACACTACGCAGGGCGGAACCCATCAGCTTGCGTTTCGCGAAGCCTTTGTAAAAGTGGTCCGGGATTTTTATAAAAAGGACTATGACTTTACAGATATCAGGCAGAGCATTGTGGCAGCAGTTGCAGTACGGGTGGTGGAACCGGTTTTTGAAAGTCAGACCAAGACCAAACTGGGGTCGCAGTATATGGAAGAGGGTGGGGTAAGTATGAAGAACTTCGTGTATGAATTTATTTCGAAAGAATTAGACAACTACCTGCATAAAAACCCTGCTACTGCTGAAGCATTAAAAAAGAGAATTGAGCAAAGCGAACGGGAGCGTAAAGAACTGGCAGGTATTAAAAAGTTGGCCAATGAAAGAGCCAAAAAAGCCAACCTGCATAACCGTAAATTACGGGACTGCCGCATTCATTTTAATGATGATCCTCCGAATAGCAAGGGCAAGGAAATCTTTCTCCAACGCCAGTTAGAGAGTACCATTTTTATTACGGAAGGAGATTCCGCGAGTGGCTCTATTACCAAAGCCCGTGATGTGGAAACACAGGCGGTGTTCAGTTTGAGAGGTAAACCCCTGAACTGTTATGGTCTTACAAAGAAAGTAGTATACGAAAATGAAGAGTTTAACCTGTTGCAGCATGCTTTAAATATTGAAGAAGGTATTGAAGGGTTAAGATATAATAATGTGGTAGTGGCAACAGATGCCGATGTGGATGGTATGCATATAAGACTGTTGTTGCTGACTTTCTTTTTACAGTTTTTTCCCGACCTGGTAAAGAACGGCCATGTATATATACTGGAAACGCCACTGTTCCGGGTACGAAATAAGCAGGAAACCATTTATTGTTATGATGAAACGGAGAAACAGCAGGCCATTCAAAAATTAGGTGCAAAGCCCGAAATCACCAGGTTTAAAGGGTTGGGTGAAATTTCGCCCGATGAGTTTGTTAGATTCATTAGTTCCGACATGCGTAAGCAGCCGGTAATGGTAATGCCCGAAACTCATTTACAGCAATTACTGGAATATTACATGGGAAAAAACACCCCAACGCGGCAGGAGTTTATTATCGATAATTTAAAAGTTGAAGTTGACCTTGCCGAAGAGCTTAAAACCTAGCGGGTGATTGCTAAAGCTATGGTTTAATATTTTTTGATTCTATATAATGTTACATGATACATATTGTTTTTAACGAAGCGGATATTGACGTTTTAAAAAAGGCTGTTGAACTGGATGAAACCATGCAGGGCGAAGTGATACAGGTAAAAGATGATTATGCCATTGGACCGATCTCAAATATTTACACTGGCGAAGGCATAGAAGCCCGCAGAAGCTGGTGGTTGCAAGTGCTGGCCGGTGGCGATTATGATGGCAAGGCCGGCAGCGGTGAAGTGGATGATTACAAAACCATAGCGGAACTGGTAGGCGCCATGCGACGCAACCCGGAAGAAATATTGTGGATATGGGCGGCGCAGAACAAACATGATGTAAGCGGGTACTACTGGCTGCTTCATTTTGTGAAAGAATTCCAGGGCCGGGTGTTTATTCTTTATTTGAACAATCTTCCGTTTATTAATGAAAAGGGGAATATCTTTTATCCTTCCTGGTTACATACCATTCCACCAAAAGAATTTTTAAAGGCAAAAAAATTAGCGCGGCCAATTACGCTAAGCGAATTTGAAGTTGATCCGGACGAATGGACAAGGCTTGCGAATGAAAATAAGGGTGTGCGCATATTGGAAGGCGGTAAAAAACTCGCTCAATACGATTATGATTTTTATGATGCGGATCTTATGCATTTTATCACAAAAGACTGGCAAAAAGCGGCCAAAATCATTAACCAGTTTTTATCAAAAAGCAAACATACCACCGGCGATGCTTATATGTTATGGCGCTTAAAAACAATAATCAACGGAGGTCATTTTGATGTGCAGGGAGAGATGAAGAACATGAAAGATTTTGAAGTGAAACGCAGCTCCGGTACTGATGACCAATAAAATACACACCATGAAACTGGTATTAAAATTGGAAGAACTGGCTTTATTGCTGTTAAGTATATATGCATTGTATAGCATGCATGCGCAATGGTGGCTCTACCTGTTATTGTTCATTGGTCCCGATATCAGCATGCTGGGGTATGCGGCGGGAAATAAAGCAGGCGCCATTACCTACAATCTTTTTCACCATAAGGGAATTGCAGTTGCCTTTTTTGTTACAGGATGGATAACAGGAAACTGGGGGCTGCAGCTTACGGGTATTTTGTTATTCGGGCATTCCAGTATGGACAGGACGTTTGGTTATGGGTTGAAATATTTTGAGGGGTTTAAGTTTACCCATTTAGGTCCGATAGGAAAGCAGGATGGCAGTAAATAGAAATGCGGATCTTTCGGTGAGTAGCATTATTAAAAAGAATAATTTTTCCATTTGATGTATAACAGCAGTCTTATCCATAAAAAGCCAAACTGGTACTTGTTTATTGGTTTTTGTATTTTACTACTGCTGCACGTTGCCTTTTTGTTTTGTGGATTTTACGGGAATGACGATATAAATTATGCCCGCCATGCAGGTGAAGTTGCAAATACAGGTATGTTGTCATTTACGGAAACGGATCATTTTCGACTCAGGTGGACCTGTATTTTTGTCACAGCGCTATTTTATAAGATATTTGGTTTTACTGCCTTTGCATCATCCTTATTTTCCTATTTTTCATTTACGCTTACCGCCTGGCTCATCTATAAGTTGCTTAAAAAAGAACCCAGCCAGCTATTATTATTTGCCTGCGTGATGTTTTTTTTAAGCTTTACTGTAATTTTTTATGCGCATCGCTTATTGCCCGATACGGGTGTTTGCTTTTTAGTATTCGCAGCTTATTTTTTTTATTATCGAAAGCGTTTCAGCAATGCACCCGATTTTAAGTACGCTGTTTTTTTCGTACTTGCTTTATTCCTTTCAATGATTACCAAGGAAACTGTTATGATAACTATGCCGCTCTGGATATTTCTTTTTATGAGTGACATGCTGGCAAAAAGAAACGGCAGGTTTTGGGGAATAGTCATTCTTTTTTTTGCTGCATTAACAGGACTTTATTTGCTGTACTTTAAGCTGAGTACCGGAGATTGGTTTTTCAGATATCATGTGCTTAATCATTACAGCGAACTTTATGGACATGGCATAACCTATCAGCAACTTGGCTTTACTGATCTTGCAAAGCGGCTAATATACCAATTGTGGGATGCGTTGCTTTTTAATGGTGATTTTGAATACCTGATTTTTGCCATTGGGGCATTTATATACCGCCGGAAGATTTGTATTAATGCGGCATCGCAGCATATCGTGGTTAGCTTTATGATACTTTTGTTATCGGCTAATTTTATGTCTTATTCCATAAACGGGTATAATCCACTTTGGCCAGACCCGAGGCATTTTATTTTTATTGTTCCTTTTGCAGTTATTTCAGGTGCTTATATGCTGAGAGCCTATCTTAAAACTCCATCGCAATATGTATTGATCTTTGTGTTGTTTCTTTTGGCCGATCTCCGGCTGCTTTTATCAGAAATTGGCAATACCAAATATGTTTATTTTTGTATTACTTTCATTTTAGGATTGAGGCTGCTTCACCATTACGTTCCTTCAAAAATGCTTTCGATTCATTGGTTGATTGCCGGATGGATTGCAGTAATGAGCTTGAATTATATCAATGATATTATTACTCCCCGCTATCCTTATTATTTTGATCAGCAGACTATTGTTAAGCGGCATTTTTCAAATTTATCTCAAGATGCAATAGTATACAGCGGAGATGATATGACAGCCGAGATGAGCGATTTTTTCCTGGAATTCAAAAACAAAAAAACAAGGTTCGTCAATATGAATGGGATCGAAAATTTTGATAATAACATAACCAGGAAATATCTTCTGATTAACGGTGGCTACCATCCGCTTTTTAAACAAAATGCAGATTCCATATTGTTGGTTAATGACTATAGGTTAAGTGTAAATTCATTGCAAAAAGAAAACACCGCTGTCTTGTATGAGATAAAGGATACCACTATATTGCGGGCATTAAAAAGATTTTCTACCAATAAGTTTTAATTGTAATAAACCGCATGGATAAAAAAGACAATTTTGATATTTTTAAAAATGAATCAGGAATTCATGGGCAATACAAAACATGGTTCCTGGATTATGCTTCTTATGTAATCCTGGAAAGAGCTGTCCCGGCAATTGAAGACGGTCTAAAGCCTGTACAGCGACGCATACTCCATGCAATGAAGGAAATGGACGATGGCCGGTTTAACAAAGTGGCGAATATTATCGGGCAGTCGATGCAGTATCATCCGCATGGCGATGCATCTATTGGCGATGCCCTGGTGAATATGGGGCAAAAGGATTTGCTGATCGACACGCAGGGTAACTGGGGCGATGTACGCACCGGTGATGAGGCGGCCGCGGCCCGTTATATTGAGGCGCGGCTAAGCAAGTTTGCGCTGGATGTGGCTTTTAATGCCAAAACCACCAATTGGCAACTGAGTTACGACGGAAGAAAAAATGAACCCGTTACCCTTCCTATGAAGTTTCCATTGTTGCTGGCGCAGGGCGCCGAGGGTATTGCCGTAGGGTTATCCACTAAAATATTACCACATAATTTTTGCGAGGTCATTGAGGCTGCTATCAAACATTTGCGGGGTAAAAAGTTTGAACTGTTTCCGGATTTTCAAACGGGCGGAATGATTGATATTGCCAATTATAACGAAGGAAAACGGGGCGGCAAAGTAAGGGTTCGTGCACATATTGAGGAATTAGACAAAAAGACGCTGGTGATCCGCGACGTGCCCTATGGCGTAACTACCACCCAGTTGATGGATTCCATTGTAAAAGCGAACGACC
Source organism: uncultured Terrimonas sp. (assembly GCA_964391065.1). GTDB lineage: Bacteria > Bacteroidota > Bacteroidia > Chitinophagales > Chitinophagaceae > Agriterribacter. The sequence continues at coordinate 28,683 of CAYMKT010000018.1, forward strand.
AGGGAAAAATTAAGATCAGGAAAGTAACCGATAATACCGCCGCGGATGTTGAAGTGCAGGTTGATTTAGCCCCCGGCATCTCTACGGATATCACTATTGACGCATTGTATGCTTTTACGGACTGTGAAGTGAGCATATCTCCTAACGCCTGCGTAATTGCCGATCAAAAGCCGCAATTTATCACCGTACACGATCTGCTGCGTTCATCCGTTGAATTCACCAGCGAATTGCTAAAGAAGGAGCTGGAAATAAAGCTGGGCGAACTGCAGGAAAAATGGCACTATACTTCCCTCGAAAAAATATTTTTTGAAGAAAAAATATACAAAGAGCTGGAGAAGAAACATGAAACATGGGATAAAGTGCTGGCTGCTATCGACAAGGCCTTTGTTCCCTTTAAAAAACAACTGAAGAGAGACATCTCAAAAGAAGATATTATTAAGCTAACGGAAAAGCCCGTACGGAGAATCTATAAACTGGATATTGACGAATTAAACGA